>JANWHR010000289.1 GCA_025450355.1 Micropepsaceae bacterium | reverse complement strand
GCGCCGCATCATGATCGGCGCCTATGTGCGTTCGGCCGGCTATTATGTTGCGTATTATGTGCGCGCACAGAAAATACGGACGCTGATCGCGCGCGATTTCTGTCAGGCGTTCCAGCACTGTGATGTGCTGCTGACCCCGGCGACACCCAGCGCCGCATTCGGTCTCGGAGAGTAGACCGCCGATCCGGTTTCGATGTATCTCTACGACGGCTTCACGGTGACAGTCAATCTGGCGGGGCTGCCGGCGGTCTCCGTCCCTGCGGGTCTGTCGCACGACGGCCTGCCGCTTGGACTGCAGGTGATCGGCCGGGCGTTCGACGAAGCCATTGTGCTGCGTGTTGCGCGCGCGATCGAACGCTGCGCCGGATTTAATGCGGCGCCGGCGCAGTGGTGGAGAGGCGCATGAACACGCATGTCGCAAACAAGCTGATCGACGGCAGCACGGGAGCGTGGGAAGTGGTCATCGGCCTGGAAGTGCATGCACAGGTCGCATCGCGCGCGAAACTGTTCTCCGGTGCTTCGACCGAATTCGGCGGGTTGCCGAACGCGCAGGTCAGCTTCGTCGATGCGGCATTCCCGGGAATGCTGCCCGTGATCAACCGGTTCTGTGTCGAACAGGCGGTGAAGACCGGGCTGGGACTGAATGCGAAGCTCAACCTGACTTCGGTGTTCGACCGCAAGAATTATTTCTATCCCGACCTGCCCGCCGGCTATCAAATTTCGCAATACAAGCAGCCGGTCGTCGGCGAAGGCGGGATCGATCTCGACCTGGCGGACGGCGAAGTCGTTCACGTCGGGATCGAGCGGCTGCATCTCGAGCAGGACGCCGGCAAGAGCCTGCACGATCAGAGCCCCGACTACACCTATGTCGATCTGAACCGCGCGGGCGTGGCCCTGATGGAGATCGTCAGCCGGCCGGACATGCGTTCTTCGGCCGAAGCCGCTGCATTTCTGGGTAAGCTGCGCGCCATATTGCGCTATCTCGGCACTTGCGACGGCAATATGGAAGAAGGCTCCATGCGCGCGGATGTGAACGTATCCGTGCGCAGGCCGGGCGGGCCGCTTGGCACGCGCTGCGAAATCAAGAACGTGAATTCCATGCGCTTCGTCGCCCAGGCAGTGGAATACGAAGCGCGGCGGCAGATCGATGTGATTGAAAACGGCGGCGCGGTGCAGCAGGAGACCCGGCTGTTCGATTCCAGAACTGGCCACACGCGTCCCATGCGTTCTAAGGAGGATTCCCCCGACTATCGCTATTTTCCGGACCCGGACCTGTTGCCGCTGGTGCTGGATCGGGCTTGGGTGGATGAGATCGCGCGCGGGCTGCCCGAACTTCCGGACCAAAAGAAGGCCCGCTACGTGGCGTTGGGGCTATCGCTCTATGATGCGTCGGTTCTGGTCGCGGAGCGTGAAGCCGCGGAATATTTCGAGTCCATGCTCGCGCACGGTGCGGAGCCCAAAGCGGCGGCCAACTGGCTGAACAACGAATATTTCGGACGGCTGAACAAGGCGGGACTGACCATCGCAACGGGGCCGGTTTCTGCCGCCGCCAACGCGGAGATCGTCGGGATGATGTCCGCAAACGTCATCTCGGGAAAAATCGCAAAAGACGTTCTGGAGGTCGAGTGGGTCGAGCGGACCGGTTCGCCGAAGACAATCGTGGAATCACGCGGCCTGAAACAGGTGAGCGACGACCGCGCCATCGAGGCGGCCGTCGATGCGGTGATTGCGGCCAATCCGACGCGCGTCGCAGAGGTGAAATCAAAACCAAAGGCAGCGGCCTGGTTCGTCGGTCAAGTGATGAAATCAACTGGCGGAAAAGCGAATCCGCAGAAGGTGAACGCGGTTTTGCGGCGCCGTCTGGGATTGTCCGATGAGGGGTGATTCGCGCGTTTCTGTCCAAAAATGCACGGACCGGAATTTGTCAAGCGCGAATCGCCAAATTTGATCCGCCCACTGATAATACAAAAAAACACAATAAAATCGCTGCTTTTTTAACTTTGCTCTTGACTCCGCCACCGGCGAACCTGGGGTGGTATTGCGTCGCCCGCGCAAGCTGCCGCATATTCGCGGCGTTTTTGGGAGGTGCATGTCGCGCCGACCGAACGCAAGAGGGAGTCGTTCAATGCCGATGACTGCAGAGAGAAAGCCCGCCGGGAAGAAGGCGGCCGCGAAGCGGACGACAGTCCGCAAGGCCGCCGCGAAGAAACCGGCGCGCAAAGCGGCGGCAAAAAAGCCGGCGCGGAAGACCGCGGCGCGGAAAGTCGCGAAGAAGGCGACGCGCAAGCCGGCCGCGCGCAAGGCGAAAAAGCCTGCGCGGCGCCGCACGGCCAAAAAATCCGCGGCGCCCGCAGCAATGTAATCTGCATGAATGAAAACCGCGGCTCTCCTTCGGGCGAGCCGCGGTTTTTCTTTTTCCCGTACCGCCGCCGTCCCCGGCCGCACTCAGGCCGTCTGCTCTTTAGGCATTTTGGTCAGCGACTCGGCGGAAATCCCAAGCCCCTTGTGCAGCCGCCACACCATGCGCAGAGTCAGTGGCCGTTCGCGGTCGAGCACTTCACGAACAGGGGTCCGGCTGCCGATGTAGCGCACAAGATCGCCCGGACCGAGCCCCTTCTGCTCCATGTGATATTTGATCGCTTCGACCGGGTCCGGCGGATCAATCGGATAGTGCTTGGTTTCCCATGCCTCGACCAGTGTCACCAGAACATCGGGCCGGTCGCCCTTCGGTTGTGCCCCGCTTTGCCCGCATCAGCGACTCAGTCCGCTTCAGCGTGCGGTGGTAGTCGCGCGTGTTCTGAGCAGCCCGCGGTGGCCGGCGGGGATTATTTCCCCCGGTTTACTGTGGCAGTGGACGCGGAGCAGCCGTTGGGGGCTGCGGATTCGAACCCGGCGTAACGCTCGAAGCCGTATCTCCCGGTGCGGCGATCTTTGCCTCTGTCACGACAGGAATGGACTTTGTCGAATCGGCTTCGACCGCGCCTGGCCGGTAGAGATCGGCGATGATGGACAGCGGCCGGTCATTGTTGCCCAGGCGGTTGCGATAGACTTCGACATTCTCCAGCACCCGCTGGACGTAGTTGCGCGTCTCCGGGAATGGGATGGATTCGATCCAGTCCACCGGATCGACTCCCGGAGTGCGGGGATCGCCGTAAGTGTCGATCCATCTCTGCACGTTGACGGGACCGGCGTTATAGGTCGCGATGGCGAGAATATAGGACCCGTCCCAGCGCTCGAGATATTCGCTCAGGACCTGCATGCCGAGTTGAATGTTGTAGTTCGGATCGGCGGTCAGATCGGCCAGCCGGTACCGGACGCCAAGCGCATCGGCCGCGCGCTTCGCCGAGGCCGGGATCACCTGCATCAGGCCGCGCGCGCCGGCGCCGCTCACCACGCCGGGGTCGAACTCGCTTTCCTGGCGTGCAATCGACAACACCAGGGCAGGTTCGGGCCCATCCGGCACACTGGGCAGGGCGACCACGGGATGAAGATAGTTGACGAGATTGTAACCGCTATAGCTGGCTGTTTTCGCCACGCGCACCATGCCGGCAATGTCGCCGGTTTGGGCCATCAGTTGGGTCAGCATCTGCAGTTGTCCCGGGAGCGGCGGATCGTTGGCAACCGCATTGGCGAACTGGCGCATGGTGGCGCGGTCACCCGTTTCGGCGAACAGCCTGATCGCCCGGACGCGATCGTCGCTGTCGAATGCGGCCCGTGCGGCGGGCGTGGGATCGGTGCTGGCATCGGCGATATGCAGCACGGGATTGGCGGCAATTTTGGCCTCCGCGAGTTGGCCATAAAATGTCGCGGGATGCTCCGCCGCGATGGCGTATTCGGATGCCGCGCGGGAAAGATCGCCAGCGGCTTCGGCCGTGCGGCCGAGCCAGTAATGCGCCCGCGCGACGCTGATCGGATAGGTGACGCCATTCGCCAGACGCTGGAAATGATAAGCGGCGAGATCGGTTTTGTGCAGAAAGCGCAGTGCAATCCAGCCGGCGAGAAATTCCGCGTCCATGAAAGTGCCGCCCGAACTGGAATCCAGCTCGGGCTGCGAGGCGAAGCGGTAGGCGAGATCGAAATCTCCCCGCTTCATGGCGTCACGCGCCATGATCTGCCGTTCGGTGGACCACCGCTCCGGCATGGCGAGCAGATTCCTGTCCACCGGGGCTTTTTCCATGACCACCCAGGCGTCATCATCATCGCCGCGCCGGCGCAGCGCGCGCGCGACATCGAACATGAATTCGGTATCGGCCTGTTGTGACTCCGGGAGACTTGCGAGAATCGATTTGACGTTGGCAGGATTGGCCTTGATCTGCAGGCGCGCATTGGCGAGCCATTGCTCGGCCGGGCTGACCCGCGCAAGCTGGCGTTTCACGCCGGCGGCATCGTCACGCGCCAGCAAATGGTCAAGGCGGGACTTCTCAACGTCGGGTCCCAGGATGTCGCCATGCGCGGCGACAATATTGTTCTCGTCGAGCGGCGACCAGGTGAACTGGATCCAGGCGCGCCGGATCATCGCGACGCCTTCCGCCGTACGCCCTGATGCCATCAGCGCTTCGCCAAGATGAATCATACCGGGACCGGAAAGCGGCGTCCGGTTGCCGTACCAGGCGATCACCTGCGCCGGTTCGAGGTCGGGCATCGCCTTTTCCGCCCGGATCACCATCGCATCATGACGCGGCCAGCGCGGGTGAGTGTCGAGGAAACGGTTGATCTCGTCAAAACTGGCGTCTGCGCCATCCTCAAGCAGGTAACGCCACTGGATCAGGTCGCGCACGACCATATTGCCGGTCTCTGCTGAAATCTGCAGCGCGTGATCCCAGTCGCCGCGAGATGCAGCCTCAAAGCCCTGCTGGAGCAATGCGGCGTCCGTGGAGGGATCCATCCGGGTTGCGGAGGGCAGATTGCCCGTGGCTGGCGCCGGATCGGGAATCGGTGTCGTCAATCGCGTGGGCGGCATCGCAGGCGGGGACGGCTGCGAAATCTTCGCGGCGTCCGAATTTGGCGCTGGCGCCTGCGCTTCAAATTGCGCCAGCAACAGCGAGGGGAAATCGATGACCGGTTCCGATGGCGGACTTTTGGCGTCCGACAGCCCGATGGGCAGCGCCGGTCCGGAAGTCAGCGCAACGACGAGGAGAGCGGGGGCAATCCGCCTCGAATTGGCCGAAAATTTGCGACGAAACTTCATCTCGCGCGGGAATCAAATACCGATGACGGAGACAACCCTATCACGCTACGCGAGGTCAAAAACGTCGTTCCCAATATTTTGAGGCGCTGGCGACCAAATCTTTGCGCGGTGCGTTCTCGTCCTTTAAGTTCCATTCCATCCTACGAGGCTTGTTCGTCCGCATGAGCGCCGCCAACCGCATCCGGGGTTCACTTACTGCCCTGGTTACCCCGTTCAGTGATGGACAACTGGATGAAGCCGCGCTGCGGCGCATCATCGATTGGCAAATTTCTGAAGGCACGCAGGGGCTGGTTCCGGTCGGCACCACCGGCGAATCGCCGACCCTCGGTCATCGGGAACACAAAAGGGTGGTTGAGCTGTGCGTGGATGCCGCTCATGGCCGGGTGCCGGTGATCGCCGGGGCAGGCTCCAATGCGACCAGCGAGGCGATCGGGCTGACACGCCACGCGAAGGAAGCCGGGGCGGACGCGGTGCTTCTGGTCGCGCCCTATTACAACAAACCGACGCAGGAAGGACTGTACCGGCATTTCGCAGCAATTGCCGAAGCCGTCGCTATTCCCATCATCCTCTACAATATTCCCGGACGCAGCATTGTGGAGATTTCCATTGAAACCATGGCGCGGCTTGCCGCGATTCCCGGGATTATCGGTGTGAAGGACGCAACCGGCAATCTCGCGCGCGCGAGCCGCGATCGCGGGGCGCTGCCGAAAGAGTTCATTCGCCTTTCCGGCGACGACGCGACGGCACTGGGATTCATGGCTGGTGGCGGGCTCGGCTGCATTTCGGTGACCTCAAACGTCGCGCCAAAGCTGTGCGCGGAGTTTCAGGCCGCCTGTCTGCGCGGGGATTTTCACGCCGCGCTCTCCATTCAGGACCGGCTGATGCCGTTGCACGACGCCCTGTTCTGCGAAGCAAGTCCGGCGCCGGTGAAATATGCCGCTTCGCTGCTTGGCCTTTGCCTTGCCGATGCGCGTCTGCCAATCGTGCCCCTGAGCGAACCAGGGCGCGAAACCGTGCGCGCAGCGATGGTCCATGCCGGCCTGCTGAAATAGCGATTAGCTCATGGCCAAAAAGAAAGACGACGGCCAACGGGTGGTCGCGGACAATCGCAAGGCGCGACACCTTTATTCCATCGAATCCACACTTGAGGCGGGGCTTGTGCTGATGGGCAGTGAGGTCAAGAGCTTGCGCACCGGCAAGGCCAACATCGCGGAATCCTATGCGCAGGCGAAGGACGGAGAGATTCTGCTGATCAATTCCTATATCCCCGAATACACCATGGCCAACCGCTTCAATCACGAGCCACGCCGGGCGCGCAAACTTCTGGTCCACAAAGTGGAGGCACGACGGCTGGCCGCGGCCGTGCAACGCGACGGCATGACGCTGGTGCCGCTGAAGGTCTATTTCACTCTGAAGGGCGTCGCCAAGATTGAGCTAGGCCTTGCGCGTGGCAAGAAGCTGCACGACAAACGCCAGGCGGAAAAGGCGCGGGACTGGGCGCGCGACAAGGCGCGCCTGTTGCGCGCCAGAGGTTAGAACCCGCATGACAGATGAACCGGAGAAGTCCGGACTCATCGGGCAGATCAGGGACAAGCTGATCCGCTCAAAAGTAGAATGGGCGAAGGAAGGCCGGCTGTTGACGGGACGCCCGGATGCAGGCCGCGTCAACCGCCTTCCGCCCGGTCAGAAGGAAGTGAAGAACTGGCCGGTGCTGGACCTCGGTATCCAGCCGCATATCCGGCCGCAGGACTGGCGGGTCGAGATCGGCGGGTTGGTGGAAAAGCCGCTGATCTGGACGCTGGACGAGTTCATGGCACAACCGCAGGAAGAGTTCGTTTCGGACATCCACTGCGTGACGCAGTGGAGCCGCTACGACAATCATTGGCGCGGCGTGCCGGCACGGCACATTTTTGAAACCGTGCGCCCGTTGCCGGAAGCGCGCCATGTGCTGTTCGCGGCGCGTGATGGCTACACGACCAATGTAAGACGCGACATGTTCGAAGATTCCAACGTGCTGCTCGCCCATTCCTGGGAAGGCAAGCCCATTCCGCGCGAGCATGGCGGACCGGTGCGCGTCGTCATTCCGGACTGGTATTTCTGGAAAAGTCCGAAATGGGTGACGCGGATTGAGTTTTCCGCCCAGGACAAACCCGGATTCTGGGAAGTCCGCGGCTATCACAACGAAGGCGATCCTTGGAAAGAAGAACGGTATAGTTGAACGTCTATGGGCCGCGGGCTTCCAGCCCGCATTCTTGTACCGCGGCCGTCCTCGGCTGCAATGCGGTCTGGAAGCCCGCGGTCCAGGGAAGATGCGGGCGAGGACGCCCGCGGTACGAGAACAAGGAAAAGAGATGTTCGAACCGATCTGGAACAAATTTCTGACCGACCGTGACAAGCAGGTGTTTGAGGCCGCGGGTTATGGATCACACGGGGGCTTTGGCAAGCGGCCGGCTCTCCTGGTGATCGATGTGAGTTACGGTTTCTGCGGCGACCGGCCGGAGCCGATTCTGGAATCCATAAAACGCTGGCGTAACTCCTGCGGCGAAGAAAGCTGGGTCGCGATCGCGAAAATCCGTAAACTGATTGATGTTGCTCATCGCAAGGGCGTGCCGGTGATCTACACGACAGGCGTGAGGCGGCCCGACAATTGGGATGCGGGCGGCTGGTCGCGGAAGAATTCGCGCAGCAATGAGGCGCCCAAGACCTCCAGCAACCGGCATGGTTACGACATCGTCGACGAAATCGCGCCCGAACCGAAAGACCTCGTGATCTATAAGCTCAAGCCATCCGGTTTTTTCGGGACGCCAATGACCGGCTATCTGACGCAGCTGAATTGCGACAGCGTGATTGTGACGGGGACAACAACGTCGGGCTGTGTGCGTGCCACGGTCCTCGATGCTTTCAGCTATAACTACCGTGTGGCGCTGGTCGAGGATGGTTGCTTCGACCGCAGCGAGGCCAGCCACGCCATCACCCTCTGCGACATGAACGCGAAATATGCCGATGTCGTCAGAACAAATGAGGTTCTGGCTTATTTTGAAACGCTGGAGGAGGGCATGTTCAACCTCCCCACAGGCGTTCCCGTATCATAGTCCGGCGGAGTTTTTTGCGGCGGCGAGTGCGGAATCGAACATGGATTCGGTAAGAACTCCGGTGTTGGTGTTGTAGCGCGAGCAGTGATAGCTCGCGACAAGGCCAATGGTTTGGCCGGCGTGGTTGATCTGGAACTGCGCGCCATGCGCGAAGGCGTGCAGGGAACGCTTCAGGGACAGGGCCGCGAGGATGCTCTGATGCGCGATCTGGCCGAGGGTCATGATCGCGCGCAAATTCTCCATGGTCGCCAGTTCCGCGACGAGGACCGGCCGGCAGCTGTGAATCTCGGCCGGCAGCGGTTTGTTTTCCGGCGGTACGCAGCGGACCGCATTGGTGATCCGCACACCGTGCAGCTCCAGGCCGTCATCGGCGCTGGCGCGATACTCGCCGCTTGCCAGTCCCTGCCGCTTCAGCGCGCCGTAAAGCAGTTCGCCCGCATAGTCGCCAGTGAACGGCCGCCCGGTCCGGTTTGCCCCTTTCAGTCCGGGGGCGAGACCGACGATGAGCAGGCGCGCATCGAGCGCCCCGAAACTCGGAACCGGATTGTTGAAGAAATCGGGGCAGGCGATCCGATTGCGCTGCCGGAATTCGGCCAACCGCGGACAGCGCGGGCAATCCGGCGGTGCCTCGGGCGGGAATTGGGTTGCGTCTGTCACCGCCGCAGTTTGCAGCGCAGCGGCG
>JANWHR010000288.1 GCA_025450355.1 Micropepsaceae bacterium | reverse complement strand
GGACGACTGTAGCCGCAGCTACGGGCCCAGGCTATCAGGGCGTCAAGGGCAACAGGGCCGAATGGATGATTCTGAGCCTGGCGCCGAGGGAACGTCAGACCTATACGATCACGCTTTCAAAGGCAGCCACGCCGGGCGCGCTTAAGGGAGCGATTTATTGGTCGAAGCCCACACCCAGTCCGGCCGATGTCGTTAACATCGCTACAGGTCCCGCAGGTTAGAATCGGCTGTGAACGATTCGCCTTGGCCGTCTGAAAGGACGGAGGTTCGGAATGGGCGTGGTTTTCTAAAGTTGACTGCTGCTTTGGAGCGACACGCATGCGCACGGATAATTCTTCCGCAACTTTGGATCGACGCGTTCCTGCGGCACCGGCGCTAAGGCGCGAGCCGCTCGGTCAGTTCAGCGCGACTCGGGCCGCGCAAACGCCACGACATACCGCGGTGGTACGGATTACCCACTGGATCATGGCGGCAAGCATCCTTGGCCTGCTTGCCACCGGCAGTGGAATTCTGATCTCACATCCGCGGCTTTATTGGGGCGAAACAGGCTCCGTATATACCCCGTCGCTGATCGACCTTCCGCTTCCCATGATTATCGGCCCGTCGGTTTGGAACCGGCCAATTCATTTTCTTTTTGCATGGATGCTGGTGTTTGCGTGGTTTGCCTATGTGGTTGCGGGGCTTGGCACGGGGCATATCCGCAACAACTTGTTGCCGTATAAAGAGGACCTGGGCTGGCGCCGTATCTGGAGCGTGGTTTCACATCATTTGCGGTGGAAGCGCATGAGCACGGATCAAGCCGGTATCTACAATGTCGTGCAGCGCCTGATTTATCTCGGAGTGGTGTTTGTGCTGTTTCCGGCGGTTGTCTGGACCGGACTGGCGATGTCGTTCGCCGTGGCCTCGGTTTTCCCACTGCTGGCGACCTCGCTCGGTGGTTTCCAGTCCGCTCGCACGCTGCATTTCGTTTTGGTCAGTCTGTTGCTGTTGTTTATCGCAACACATCTGGCAATGTTGGTTCTGGTCGGGTTTGGGAGCCACGTGCGCGCGATGATCAGTGGGCAACACCCACGCGAATCAAGGAGTGCGCCATGAGCACCGATTTCACTCGGCGAAATCTGATCCGGGCAGGGGTTGCGGCGGCGGTGGGCGGGCCGGCGCTGTATTACGGCGGCCGGCATTTGTTGCTTCCACCCGATTATCGAAGTGTTCTCGGCGCGGGCGAAACGTTGAGCTATTCGGCGCAGCGCCTGGTGACCTCAAATCAGTCTCTGGCGCGGGAATTTCCGCGCAATCAGATATCGAAAGTCGCCGTGGTGAACGGACGCGCGCCTACGGACGAGGTGTACCGAAGCTGGCTGACAAGCGGGTTCAATGGCTGGCGTTTGGAAATTGAAGGCGCGGTTGCGCGCCCGAGTTCTTTTACCCTGAACGATCTGAAGCGAATGCCCGCTGAGAGCCACACGATTCTGCATGCCTGCGAACAGGGCTGGTCCTTCATTGCCGAATGGAGAGGAGTCCGGCTTTCGCACCTGCTCGAACTGGTTCAGACTCAGCCCGGCGCGCGCTATTTGGTCATGTTTCCCATTCCCAATCCGCAGGAACATACCGGCATTGTGCGTCTGTTTTGGGACAGCATCGATATGGCGGATGCACTGCATCCGCAGACTTTGATTGCTTATGGAATGAATGGCGGCGATTTACCGCCAGACCACGGCGCGCCGGTTCGGCTTCGGATGTCACGGCAGCTCGGCTATAAAAACGTAAAGTTTTTGTCGCGGATCGTCGTCACTGACAATATTGAGCAATTCGGTACACGGGGAGGCCCGGGCACGTGGTACGGCGGGATTTAGGCAAAAAGGCCGAACACCGCGGAATTGAATACATGATCACCGCCGTAGGCAGCCGCGATCAGTGGGAATGGGTGTTCTTTCCGAAAGGAAGCGACCGACCCCAGAGGGGCGTAGTGGCGGGGGCGCCCGATAACGCCGATGCAGCCTGCAAAATAGCAATTGACGCATGGTGCGGCGGCAAAGCCTCGGCTGAATAGTAGGCACGTTGTTTTTTGTGCCCCTCTTCCCGGTTAGGAGGCATTTGCGGGTCTGTGCAACTTCTTCGTTTTTTTTCAGGGGTTCGAGCGTCGTCCTCAGCAGGCAGCGTGCGGGGCGTTGTCGCAGGTGCTGGCGCCAGGCGGCGGATTTTGCCATGTTCCGGTTGTAGAATTACCTGCCCCCTGAGGAGAATCTGATGCGCAAATTTGCTTTGGCTGTGCTGTTGTCGCTTGCAGCTACGCCGGCCTTTTCGATTTCCGAAAAGCCTTACATGACCGTCGGCGAGGTCGATTTCGTGACTCTCATCCCGCCGCCCCCGGCCGAATCTTCGCCTCTGGGAAAGCTGGACGACCAGTTCATTCTCGACGCGCAGAAGAACATGACGCCGCAAAAGATGGCCGATATTCAGCGCGACTTTGCCCAAAGTGTCTTCGTCGTTGGCGAACCGGTCCTTGGCCCGAATTTCACCAAGGAGAAGCTTCCGATGACGGACGCATTCTTCGCCAAGATAATCAAGGAAGCGGGCGCCGGCGTGGGGCCGCTCAAGCAGAAATACAAAAAGATGCGCCCGTTCCAGTATGACAAAAACATCCACACGCCGGAGAACATCGCGGCCCGATCGATGGGTCCCACCTATCCCAGCGGCCACAGCACGACGGGTGCGATCTCGGCGATTCTGTTAAGCCAGATGGTCCCCGAGAAGCGCGATGCGCTGTACGCGCGCGGCTGGGAATATGGCGTCAACCGGGTGATGAGTGGTGCTGCCTATCCATCGGATTGGGACGCCGCGCACATGATCGCCGAACTCGCGGTGTTTCAGATGATGAAAAACCCCGATTTCCAGAAGGACTTCCAGGACGTCAAAGCGGAAGTCCGCAAGAATTTGGGCCTGAACTAGCGAAACAGCTCGCCAGCGTTGTTGCGGCGCCGCAACAACGCTGGCAGTACCCCCCACCGGCTACGCGGCCTTGACGATAGCCGGGCCTGAACTTCCGTCGGCCCTTGGGGCCTGACCGCCAATCATCACGGCTTCTGCGATCTGCTGGGCGATGGCGGCCATGCCGCCCGGCGAATGCGGCAAGAACACCGTGGTGGCATGGCCCTGAATGCCGATCACCCGTAGCGTGTCGAAATATTGCGTCATCAACAGGGTCGTCATGGCCTGCGTCACATCCACCTGACCGCCGCTCGCCTCCACCAGCATCTCGGCAGATTTCTTGATTCCTTCGGCGATCGCCTCGCGCTCGGCCGCGACGCCTTCTCCCTGAAGTTTTTTCGTCTCCTTCTCGGCTTCGGCATTTTTCACCGCGATGATCTTGGACGCTTCGCCTTTCGCCGCCGCCGCGACCTGCAAACGCTGCTGCGTCTGAATTTCATTCATCGCGTTCTTCACGTTCTCGGCCGGATCGACGTCGCGAACCAGCGCATTGTCGATCGTAAAGCCATAGGTCCGCATCGATTCTCCGAGTTGCTGTTTCACATCGTTGCCGACGTCATCCTTTTTCTCGAAGGCTTCGTCGAGCGTCATGGTCGGCACTTTCGCGCGCACCACATCCAGGACATAGGATTCGATCTGTGACTGATGGTCCTCCAGTTTGTAAAAGGAATCGGCTTCGCGCCCTTCCGTCACGTGGTACTGCACGGCGACCGGCATTTTCACGAACACATTGTCTTTGGTTTTGGTTTCCACCTCGACGATCAGTTGCTGCACCTTCAGATTTACGCGCTGCCGAACCGCTTCAATGAAGGGTATTTTGATGTTAAGCCCGGCATGCGCGGTTCGGGCATATCTGCCGAACCTCTCGATGATTGCTGCGCTCTGCTGCTCGACGGTAAAGAAGGTGCCGAAAAACACGCTGAGCGCCAGAACAATGATCAAAATCAGGAAAACCAGAACGGCATCCATGGCTTAAACCTCCCCTCAAGGCGTCGTTTCATTATTACTCCCAAAAAGCTTAAAAATCTGCCGGTAAGCCCGCAATTTAAGAACCTGCGTTCCGGGATGAATGGCCGGCCAGGACTTCCGCAAACCAGCGTGCGGCCGTGAGCGCGCCAAGATCGCCGCAATCCAGGCCCGGATCAAACTCCGTCAGATCGACACACCGGACCTTCGGCATGCGGACGATCACGCGCACCGCCTGAAACCACTCAGCCGTGTCAATGCCGCCGGGTCTTGCGCCCGGTGCAGCCGGCATCTGTGCCCGATCACGTACGTCAATGTCGAAATCGACATAAATGAATTGGCAAAGCGCGGACAACCGCTCAAGCTCCCGGTGGACAAGTGGCACCAATCCGTATGTGCGGCAATCTGCCAGCGTATGCACCGCGATTCCGGCTCGTTTGGCCTTCTCATGCGCTTTGCGCGTGTTTGCAAAGGGCGCCAGGCCGATCTGGCTGATATGCGTTCCCGGCAAGCCATCTTCGAGCAACGCCTGAATCGGGTTGCCGTTGTTGAGGCCGAGATCCGTATCGCGCAGGTCGAAATGCGCATCCAGCGTGAGCAGCCCGGCATTCTGCAAGTTCGGGTTCAGCCCCCGGAAAGCCGGCCGGGTGATCGCGTTGTTGCCACCAAGCACGATTGTCAGTTCGCGCTGACTGACTTGTGCGGCGACCGCGTCACGGATCGGCTCAAATGCCTGCGCCGGCGATTTCGATGAAAGGTCGAGATCGCCGGCATCGAAGACTCTGAGGCCGGAGAGATCGGTTTCCGTTTCGAGATCATAAATGCTCATGCGACGCAGCGCGGCGCGCACCGTCTGCGGCGCGAGATCACATCGACCGGGGGTGAGGGAACCTCCGCTCAGAGGTGTCCCGACTACCCCAATTTTCGCGTCGGTGAAGCGTCCAAGCAGATCCGCCACCGACAGCCAACGGCGATTTTCGGAAAGGCCGGGATCGAACGGATCGGACATACAAATCTCCGCGTTTAACCGCCGCATTTGGCGCTAAACTTAGCCTGTCGCAAGTGGCCGGGACCACCGATGTGGGACGTACTGCTGACGGATTGCCAGGCTGCAACCATGACCACGGGGGGCTCGTCCTATGGCCTGATTCCAGACGCCGCGATCGCGATTGAGGGCGAGCGCATCGCCTGGGTTGGAACGGCGCGCGACCTGCCCCGCGCAGACGCCCACGAAACGCGACGGTTGGACCAGGCGCTTGTTACGCCGGCGCTGATCGATTGTCACACGCATCTGGTGTTTGGCGGCGACCGTGCCGCCGAATGGGAGCTCCGCCTCGGCGGCGCGAGTTACGAGGACATCGCCGCGAAAGGCGGTGGGATTCTTTCCACCGTCCGTGCCACCCGCGCGGCCAGCGAGGAGGAGCTCGCGCAATCCGCCGCCAGGCGCGCTCGCGTGCTGGCAGGGCAGGGTGTCAGCACGGTCGAGATCAAATCTGGCTATGGTCTCGACATGGTGAACGAATGCAAAATGCTGCGGGCAGCCGCAGTGGCTGGTAAAAGCGCAAATATCCGCGTCGTGCGGACATTCCTTGGCGCACACATTGTTCCGCCGGAATACCAGAACGACCGTGGCGCCTACATCGATCTGGTCTGCAACGAAATGATTCCCGCGATGGCGCGCGAGCGGCTTGCCGATGCAGTCGATGTGTTCTGCGACACCATTGCGTTCACGACCGCGGAAGCCGGGCGCATTTTCGCTGCCGCGGCCGCCTCCGGGCTTCCAGTGAAGCTTCATGCGGACCAATTGTCCGATCAGGCCGGCGCGCTGCTTGCCGGAAAGTACCGCGCGCTCTCTGCCGACCATCTGGAATATGTCAGCGAAAAGGGGATTGCCGCGATGGCTGCCGCAGGAACGGTCGCCGTGCTGTTGCCCTGCGCGTGGTATTTTCTCGGCGGTGGAAAGAATCCGCCCGTCGCCGCGCTGCGCAAGGCTGGCGTGCCCATCGCCATTGCCACTGACTGCAACCCGGGCACAGCGCCGGTTCTGTCACCGCTGACCGCATTGAACATGGCCTGCACAAGTTTTGGCCTGACGCCGGAGGAGGCCCTGACCGGCATGACCCGCAATGCCGCCGCGGCGCTGGGCTTGCAGGCCAAAACAGGCACGATAGAGGCCGGCAAATCCGCCGATCTGGCGGTGTGGAATGTCTCGAGCCCGGCCGAACTTGCGTACTGGATTGGCGCCCCTCTTTTGCGCGACCGTTATTACCGCGGCCGGTCCATGGGAATGGTGTGATGACAGAGCTCAAAAACACCCGCCTCATCCACAGTCCGCGCGGGCCGCAGAAGAGCTGCAAAAGCTGGGGCGCGGAGGCCGCGCTTCGAATGTTGATGAACAATCTCGATCCTGAAGTTGCAGAGCGGCCGCAGGATCTCGTTGTCTATGGCGGCATCGGCAAAGCGGCGCGCAACTGGCAGGCGTTCGATCACATTGTCGAAGCCTTGCGTGCGCTGGAGCCGGATGAAACCCTGCTCATCCAGTCCGGAAAACCCGTCGGCATATTCCGAACCCATGCGGGCGCGCCCCGCGTGCTGATCGCCAATTCCAATCTGGTGCCGCGATGGGCAACCTGGGAGCATTTTCACGAACTCGACCGCAAGGGGCTGATGATGTTCGGCCAGATGACCGCGGGCTCCTGGATTTACATCGGCAGTCAGGGGATCGTTCAGGGTACCGCTGAGACTTTCGCCGAAATGGGCCGCCAGCATTACGGCGGTGATCTCGCCGGCAGGTGGATTCTGACGGCTGGCCTTGGCGGCATGGGTGGCGCGCAGCCACTGGCGGCCACCATGGCCGGCGCCTCGATGCTCGCGATCGAATGTCAGCCGAGCCGCATCGAAATGCGTCTGCGCACGGGATATCTCGACCAGCAGGCGGGCACGCTCGATGAGGCGCTCGAGATGAT
>JANWHR010000287.1 GCA_025450355.1 Micropepsaceae bacterium | reverse complement strand
GTCGCTCGCCTGCCGGAACGGTTGAGCGCGCCCATGGCCATTCGCACATTGCGTTTGGGCATTGCCGGACTCGGCCGCGCGTTCCTTCTCATGGCGCCGGGGCTCTTGCGAGATCCGCGGATTCACATTGTCGCAGCGGCCGATCCGCGCGCCGAAGCCCGCGAGCGCTTCACGGCGGAGTTTGGCGTGCGCACCTGGTCCACGGTCGAGCAGCTTTGCGCCGATCCGGACGTGGAGGCGATTTACATTGCAAGCCCCCATCAATTCCATGCGGCACAGGTCATAACCGCCGCGCGCTATGGCAAGCATGTGCTGGTCGAAAAACCCATGGCGCTGACGCTGGAAGATTGCCGCGCCATGATCGATGCGGTGGCGGAAGCCGGCGTGCAGCTGGTGGTCGGACACAGCCACAGTTTCGACTTGCCGGTCCAACGCACCCGCGAACTTGTCTCAGGCCGCGAGTTCGGCAGCCTGCGCATGATCACAGCATTGAACTTTACCGATTTCCTGTACCGGCCAAGGCGCCTTGAGGAGCTGGACAGTGATGCCGGTGGCGGCGTGCTGTTCAACCAGGCGCCGCATCACGTCGACGTCGCAAGGCTGCTTGCGGGTACTCCAGTCACATCGGTGCGCGCGGTCACCGGAACGTGGGACCCCTTTCGCCCAACCGAGGGCGCATATGCATGCTTCCTGAACTTTGCCAGCGGAGCGCTGGCCTCCCTGACCTACAGCGGTTACGCCCATTTCGACAGCGACGAGCTGATGGGCTGGATTGCCGAGAGCGGCGAGCCGAAAAATCCGGATCATTATGGCTCTGCGCGCGCAATTCTTCGCGATGCGGGTTCGGGCGCAGAAGAATTGACGCTGAAGAATTCACTCAACTATGGCGGTGATGCACGGATCGCGACGCCATCGACGAACCGCCTGCACCAGCATTTCGGCTTCCTGATTGCGTCATGCGAACATGCCGATCTGCGCCCGCTTCCCGGCGGCATTGCGATCTACGGAGATGACATCCGGCGATTTGAATCCCTGCCGCCACCGCCATTCCCACGAGCCGAAGTCATCGAAGAATTTTATGCCGCGGTCGTGGAAGGCCGCCCACCGCTGCACAACGGCGAATGGGGAATGGCAACCATGGAAATCTGTCTGGCCATGCGACGCTCAGCGCTTGAGCAGCGTGAAATCCTGCTTAGTCCCGCAAATGCGGCATGACCTCGGACGCAAACAGCTCCATGTTGCGCCGTGTCAGTTCATCGTTCAGCACGCCGAACTGGAGCATCGCGACCAGAATCTGCAATCCGGTTCGTTCGCGCATGATGCCGATCTTTTCACGCACGGTCCGCGGGCTGCCCACCACCACGGTTCCGCTCTCCATCAGCTGCTCAATGGTCTGATTGCGCATCCGGGAGCCGAGTGACTTGCGCAGTTTCATCGTGTTTTTCATCGAGGAAAGCGAGGTGTAACCGGGCGGAAGCAGCATCTCCCAGGGATTGGCGAGGTATTCGTTGAACAGCGACTCGATCCCGGCCCTCGCCTCCTCTTTGGCTCGGTCATCGCTGTCCGCGACATAAATCGGCGCCGCCCATCCGAGCTGATCGCCGCGGCATTCATATCCGAATTTTACCGCCTGCTCGCGATAAAGCGTGAGATAGCGCGCGACCAGATCGGCCGCGCTGAATGTCACCAGAAATGGATATTTCCGTTCCGGGTCCGCGGCCCATTTGATCGTCTCCGACGATCCCTGCGACGGAATCCAGATTGGCGGGTGCGGATTCTGGTATGGCCGCGGCCAGAGATTGACGTAACGGAAATTGTAATGCTCGCCCTCGAAGGCGAAGGGGCCGGGCCTGGTCCAGGCGGCGACGATCAGGTCGTGTGCCTCATGGAACCGCTCGTGCGAAAAAACAGGATTGATACCCGTGGCGTGATATTCGGTGCCGATGCCGCGGACAAATCCGGTGATGATCCGGCCCCTGGACAGATTGTCCAGCATCGCAAATTCCTCTGCGATGGAGATGGGATTTGAGACCAGCGGAAGCGCGCGGCCAAGAATGGCGATCTTCGCCTGTTTTGTGCGCTGGATCAGCGCGCTGGCAATCAGGTTCGGGGCCGGCATCATTCCATAGGCGGTCTGATGATGCTCATTCACCGCAATGATGTCGAAACCAAGCTGCTCCGCATAAACCAGTTGGTCCAGGTAGGATGCATATTCATCGGCTCCTTTCACCGGGTCGTAGAGACGGTTCGGCAACACGACCCAAGCCGAGCGATGTCTGGCGCGCTGCTCAAAATCCAGCGGCCGGTAAGGCATCAAATGGAAGCAGGCGATTTTCATGTGCATGCGTCCAGGAAGCGAAGAACGCAATCAGCGGTCTCGGCGGCCCGTTCAATATGCGGCAGGTGTCCGCAGCCGGTGATCTGCCGCGTCTTCAATCCCGCAATGTGCTGTTCCCATGTCGCGGCATAGGCGCAGGGCAACAACTTGTCGTCGTTTCCCCAGATCAGCAGCGAAGGCACACGAATTCGGTGCAACCAGCGTTCGAGGCCGGGGCTGAACCAGCGCGGTTCCCACGCGAGTCGCGCGGCCATGAAACGATTGGTCAACTGACGGTCCGCTTCTTCGCCGGTCACGGGTTTGGACAGTACCTCTTCGGCGAGCTTCTGGTCGTGATACAGATTCCGCGTGAGTTCTTCCGGAGACCAGATGAAATTATCGCCGGACGCGATGCCCTTCACGCGCAATCCGGCGGGCGCGATCAGCGTCAGGCTGGCGAGGCGGGAACAATTGCGGGTCGCGAGTTCGGCTGCCACCCATCCGCCGAGCGAGTGGCCCACAAGGTGCACCGTTCCACCCGGCATTCCATCCAGATAGTCGAGATAATACATCGCAAGGTCCGCGATATTGCGGATGCGAGACGCGAATTGGTCCGTTCCGAAACCCGGATGTTGCGGCAGCAACACCTGAAACTTCGCGGCCAGCAGCTCGAAGAATTTGTTCCACGGCGGTACTCCTGCAGCTCCGTGCAGGAACAGCAGGCGTTGACCATCACCTTCGGTGAGTAGATCGGCCTCGATTGTTCCAACCCGGTGCACCAACCGTTGCGGCATTGTCTCCTCGCTTATTGATGCGACTGCGGATTTGGATTTGGATCGGTCATCTTGGACGGGATAGTTCCCGTTGCCAAGTTCTCTCGCGATCGGACCGTTGTTGGTCGTGAGCTGTGGTGTGGCGCGGTCAAACCCCAGCCACTTTGAAATTTAACCTTCCCGCGCCATGCGTGGCCCGGAACCCTGTGAGCGGTGCATGGCGTCTGAAAGTATGGTCAGCAGTTGCCGGGTGCGGTGCCTGGATGTGTGTTCCGCGAGCACGCGTTCGCGTGCGGCGTGTGCGATGGCCTTCAGCTCCGCATCGCTTTTGCCCAAAGCCGCAAGCACGTCATCGGCATTGCGCACGACCAGAAGTTCGGATCCGGGTTTGAAGAAGGCGTCCAGCCCCTCCCAGTCATCGCTGAGCACCGGCGCTTCGCACGCGGCCGCTTCAAACAGCCGCCCGGAAGGGCACCAACCCATGCGCGCCATATCTGCCCGGGTCACGTTGAGTGTCGCACGGCAGGAGGCGAAGAAGGCGGGATGTTCGCCTGGCGGAAGATGCCGGGCAAAATAGATGTTGCGCTCCCAGGGGAATCCTTCCGGATAAAGCGCCCCGCCGACCAGGAATCTCAGATGCGGCCGCCGTCGTGCCGGTTCAATGAACAACTGTTCGAGGGAAGCCTGCCGGTCTGCGGCGTAGTTTCCAAGGTAAGAAAGATCGGCCCGGTAAACGTCCCGCGGCTCCGCCGGGCGATGCCGCCCCGGATCCACATGGCCGTACAGTGGTGCCACGAACCGGGCACCGAGCTCACTGCGGAGTGCGTCGAGGGCGGCGCCGCCGGTGTAGCTGAGGACCAGATCGAAATCCGTCAGCCCGCGCGGCCCGATATAGAAATTCACTTCACCGCGCGCCTTGCGCGACAGCGTCACCGGCGTATCGAGATCGTAAAAGACCCGAAGCGCACGCGATCCAAGGATCAGATCGGTCGCAGCGATGGCATCCGGGCAGTAGGAGGTGACAATCGCCACATCGGAATCGTGCACCTCTTTCGCCGCTCGGCCCGCGATCGAATACCAGCTTTCGTACAGCACGAGTTCGTCGTCGCCTGGCATCTCATAGCGATCGCGCGCGCCGGCGTAATAAGGCACGTCGTGCTCAAAGAAGATCACCCGGTGCCCCAGTTCGCTCAGGCTCCGGCATAATCCCCGCCACAGCGTGGCATGGCCATTTCCCCAGGACGAACTGATGGTGAGTCCGAAAATCGCAAACTTCATGCCGGCATGGCCTCTACAAAAAACTGCGGGAGGCCAGCGTCAGGCGCCCGGTCGAGCCGCGTGACCCCACCTGGCTCAATCCCGATCCGTGCGAAATCCTCCAGCGATCCGTGCGGCCTTGCGATCGCTTCCGCGGTTTCACGCCCGCGCCGCGGCTGCCTTGCATGAAATTCGGACGGGCTCTTGCCGCGCAACGATGCCCCGAGTCCCGGACGTTCCGGTAATAGTGCAAACACTGGATAAATGACGATGTACGGCTCGCGCAAGGGCGATGCGAACCCTGTCGCGAGCGGGACAGGGTTGAATCTGCATGGAATGGTTTGAACCTCTTTCCCGCCACTCACGAAATGTCGGGATGACGGCTTTTTGCGTCACGCTGGAACGCGGCAAAGCCCCAGTTTGTTCCGCTGCGCAATTTTATTTCGGTTCCAGAGCGGCAGTTTTCGGCAATGTTTGGTTGAGCCCGTCGATTTCTGACCACGGGTTGCCACGCAGGTGCTTCAGTCGTTGTGGTACCGTGCTGACATTGAATTTCGCCGGATCAAGCCGTGCGGACAGTTCGTCCCAATGGAGTGGTGTAGAGACCGGCGCGCCCGGCCGGGCGCGCGTGGAATAAGGCGCCACCGCGGTCGAGGTCGGATCGTTGCGAAGATAGTCAATAAATATCCTTCCCTTCCGCTCGGCCTTGGAAATCCGGGTGAGATAGCGGTCTGGCGCGGCCTCGCTCATCCGTTCGGCCACGCCTTTGGCAAAATCCTTGGCCTGTGCCCAGGTGTAACGGCGCGCCACCGGCAATACGACATGCAGGCCCTTTCCACCGGTTGTCTTCGTAAAGCTTTTCAGATCGAAGCCGGCAAGAAAGGCGCGGACCTCTTTCGCGGCCTGCACAACGTCCCGAAACGAAGTTCCTTCGCCCGGATCAAGATCGAAGATGATCCGGTCTGGCCGTTCCGGCTTGTCCGTTCTGCAGCCCCAGGGATGGATTTCCAGCACGCCCATCTGCACCAGCGCGATCAGGCCCGGCGGTCCGGTGAGAGTGAGATAGGCGCCCGATTCCTCGAATCCGGGAATTTCGACCTCGCGAATCTGCGGCGGGATGCCGGAACCCGCATGTCTCTGGAAAAAGCATTTGTGCCCGGTTCCCATCGGACAGCGAACAAGGCTGATCGGGCGCAAACGGATATGGGGCAGAATCCATTCGCCCACGCAATCGTAATATTCCGCGAGTGCGCGCTTCGTGATGCCCTGCTCCGGAAACAGCACCTTGTCCGGATGGGTGAGAGTGACGCCGTGAATTGCCAGGTTCATGGCTTGAGAATATCCGCAATCAGAGCAGCCGGGCGTTTCTCGGGCGTCAGCTGGTCCATGGTGCAATCGCGCGGATTCTTGTCGGGCCGCCAGCGCAGGAATTTCGTGCCGTGGCGAAAGCGGTCGCCGCTGACGTGATCGTAACGGATTTCCGCGACCAGTTTGGGCCTGAGCGGCTCCCACTCGCCGGATCGCTCGGTGCTCCACCGCGACGGGCCGCCGGGTGCCCGCCCGGTGAAGCCCGGCGGTTTGCGCAAACGCAGCAGCTTTTCCGTCAGCTGTGCCCGATCCAGGTGCGCACATCCTGAAGTGACGCCGACATGGTCGAGTTTGCCCTCAGGATTGTACAGGCCGAGCAGGAGTGAACCAGCCTGATCGCTGTGTTCGGCGAAGCGGAATCCGCCGACGACGCAATCCGCCGTGCGCAGATTTTTCACTTTGATCATTTCGCGTTCGCCGGGCCGATACGGCTGGTCAAGGCGTTTGACGACCACGCCATCCAGATCGCCACCCGCCCGGCCTAGCCATTTCCGGGCGGTTTGCGCCGAATGCGAACAGGGCGATAGATACAGCCCGGTGGCGCCACGCCATTGCCTGAGCAGCGCTTCCAGTCGCGCGCGGCGCTTGTGCAGTGCCTCGTCGATCAGACTGTGATTACCGGCATCGAGCAGAAGGTCGAAAGCGATTAAAATCGCCGGCGTTTCTGCGGCGAGCTTGCGGATGCGGCTTTCGGCGGGATGCAGGCGAAGCTGCAGGGCCTCAAACGACAGTGTCCTGCCCAATGGAATGACAAGTTCGCCATCCAGCACAAAGC
>JANWHR010000286.1 GCA_025450355.1 Micropepsaceae bacterium | reverse complement strand
GGTTTGCGTGGACCGTCAAGCAATGGAACAATGGCTGGTCAAAACCCGGGTTGCTGATGGCGGAAGCAGGCTTATTGCGTGGAACCGGAGAAAGGCCGGATACGGCTGCATTTCGCGCCGGGATGCTGGCCGTGGCGCGGGAGGTAGATCGGGTATTGGAAACGATACTGCCGGAACCTCACGGCCTGCATGGGCGGGTTCTCGAAGCGATGCGCTATGCGGTATTCGCAGGCGGGAAGCGGCTGCGGCCGTATCTGGTACTGAATTCCGCGCGGCTGTTTGACGTCGAGCGGGCGCAGGCACTGCGGGTCGCCGCCGCAATCGAGGTCCTGCACACCTATTCGCTGGTGCACGACGACCTGCCCTGCATGGACGACGACGAGCTGAGGCGCGGACGGCCGACTACCCATATCGCCTTCGATGAGGCAACCGCTGTCCTCACCGGGGACGGCCTCCTGACCCTGGCATTTGGCATTCTTGCGGCGCAGGAAACCCATCCCTCGGCCGAAGTGCGCTGTGAATTGGTAGGCCGGCTGGCGCGGGCGGCTGGCTGCGACGGCATGGTCGGAGGGCAGATGATCGACATGGAAGCCGGCCAAAACCAGTTCGATTTTGGTCAGATCGTGGTGTTGCAGCGGATGAAAACCGGGGCGCTATTCGAGTTCTGTTGCGAATCCGCTGCTGTGCTCGGACGCGCCGGGACGGAACATGAGGAGCGGCTGCGCGCCTATGCGCGTGATGTAGGTCTGCTGTTTCAAATCACGGACGATCTTCTTGACGCTCTGGGCTCGACTGAGAACGCAGGAAAAAAGACTGGCAAGGATGCAGAGCAGGGGAAAGCCACGCT
Source organism: Micropepsaceae bacterium (assembly GCA_025450355.1). Lineage (GTDB taxonomy): Bacteria > Pseudomonadota > Alphaproteobacteria > Micropepsales > Micropepsaceae > CAIYRG01. The sequence continues at coordinate 5,584 of JANWHR010000286.1, read as the reverse complement.
GGTGTCCGCGCTGGGTGTGGCTGGAGCGACACAGCAGGCCAGGAAGCTCGCCGGGAGCGCTGTTGACGTGCTTGAACCGTATGGCGAAAAAGCAATTTTCCTCAGGTCGTTGGCAGAATTCTTATTGATCCGGGATCAATGAGATTCCCCACATGTTGCATTTTAGTTACAGAACCCCGCAAGTTCGTGATGCCCTCTTGCTTGACAGTGAGAGGCTTAACATGTTGGTTCACAACCAGACGAAGTGAACCAACGGGGGATTTCTGTTTTGAGAAAAACTCTCATCGGCTTTGTTTCTGCAATCGCTGTGTCTACCGTAATGGCCTCAGCGCCGGCCTCCGCCGCCGACAGTCCGATCGACCCGGCGGTTCGCGCGATCAAGTCCTTTTACGCAACGCTGATCGATACGATGAAGCGCGGCAAGGAACTTGGCCTGGAGGGCCGTGAGCGGCTACTCAAGCCCGCAACCGAATCCACATTCGACCTTGCCGAAATCACCCGGCTATCGGTCGGACCGTCATGGAGCGGCATTTCCGATCCGGACAAGAAAGCTTTGGTGGACGCAGTCGAGCGCCTGACGCTGGTCAATTACGCAAAAAATTTCGCGCAATTCAGCGGCGAGCAGTTTGTTGTCGAACCGGAAGCCAAGGCACGCAGCGAAGACAAGATCGTCGAATCGAAAATGGTCGCGTCCAACGGCAACGCAGTTGCCTTCAATTACCGCATGCATCCGGTGGATGGGCAGTGGAAAATCGTGGACGTTTATCTGAACGGCAACATCAGCCAGCTGGCGCTGCGCCGGTCTGATTTCTCTTCCACGGTCCAAAAACTGGGACCGTCGGGATTGGTCGATAAGCTCAACCAGTTGGTCAATCAGCAGCAGATCGCCAGCAAGTAGTCACGCGGACACATCGGTTTGAAAAAGCGCCCCACCCTGGGGCGCTTTTTTGTGCGGGCTGGCCGCCGTCGCCCCTTCGCGGCGCCATCTCGCGCGGAGAGGAACGGCGCTTTGGCGCACTATATTATCGCGGGTTCGCTTCTCTGTTGTGCCGGAGCGCGGACCTTGTTCAACAGCGCCGGGACAACGATCAGGGTTATAATGAGGGTCCAGCCAAGACAGATCATCAGTAGCTCACCCATGCTGGCTGTTCCGGGGTGGCGCGAAATCCACAGCGCGCCAAAGCCGGACGCGGTTGTCGCGGCGCTGTAGATCACGGCCCGGGTGAGGCTGGATTGCAGAAAATCCCGTCCGCCACTGCGCCAAAACATCACGAAGTAAATGCTGAAGGCGACGCCGATGCCAAGCAGCAGCGGCAGAACCACGATATTGGCAAAGTTCAGCCGCAGGCCGATGGCAACACAGGTGGCGAAAGTCAGCACGCCAATCGCGATCAGCGGCACCATGGTAAGCGCCACGTCGCGAGGACGCCGCAGCATCAGGATCAGGAGCGCGATCACGGCGATGAGAGACAATGCACCGGCGCGCATGAAGGCCTGCACAATCGTATGGCGCGATTCCTCAATTAACACCAGGGTGCCCGTAGCCTCCGGCACGGCCTGGGAGATACCGGCGGTGAACTTCTCGAGAAACGCGTCGTCATGCTGTTTGGGTGAAATCTCGACATGTGCGCGGCCATCGGCCGTGATCCAGTCGCGCCGCAGGTTCTGGGGCAAGGTGTCGAGAGAGACCGCACTTGCCTGCAGCAGGTTGCGCGCCCGATCCAGCGTCGTCAGGAGCGGAGGAATGATTGCTTTTTCCGCGCCCGCGACGGCGCCCGGACCGGCTTTTTGCAGACGCGCGAGGACGTCTGCGAATTGCCGCGCGCTATCGGCGGCGGCGCCGGAAGCATTGTCAGAGGCGCGGCGAAGAGCCTGTTCGGTCGTGGCAATGCTCTTGAGGTTTTCGGCGCTGCCGGGCGGATCCCTGGTTTCAATGGGCGTGAGCGTCGTGTCCAGAATCGCCTGCGCGTCCGAAATGACTGCAAGTTTTTCCTGCTGCTGCTCAGGGACAAAGGTCCTGAGCGTTGTCACTTGTGCGACGCCGGGCAGCGCCAACACCCGCTTTGCGAGTTGGCCGGCCGCGTCCAGCGAAGGCGCGAGTACATCGATTTTGTCGGGCGAGGTTTGAGGATCCTGCATCAGGTCCAGCAGGGTCGCGACCGACTCGGACTTCGCACTGCGCAAATGCAGCGGATTGGCATCGAAGCGCAGGAACGGAAGCGTCGCGATGCCGGCCGCGAACAGGATCAGGAACGCGGCCAGCACCTGTGAACTGCGGCGGCGCAGGATGCGGTCTGCGGGCGCAAGTCGCAGGAAACCGATTTCGGCCTGTTCGCCCACGGGCGCGAGCAACGACAGCAGTGCCGGAAGCAATGTGCCGGTAAGCAGGAACGCGACAATCATACCAACACCGGCAATGACGCCGAGCTGGGCAATCCCGATATAGTCGGTGGGTATAAAGGAAAAGAAACACAGGGCCGTTGCGAGAGAGGCCAGCGTCAGCGACGGACCGATTTTGGCTCCCGCACGCAGCAGGGCGGGATCAAGCGCACCGAGCGCGTGGCGCTCGGCGCGATAGCGGACGGCATACTGAATCTGGAAATCCACGCCGAGGCCGACAAAAAGCGGAATGAAGGCAATCGAGATCAGGTTGAATTGCCCGAACAGCAGAAGCCCTGCCGCGCTGGTGATCACAAAGCCCGACAGCAAAGTCACAAGAATCGCCGCGATAATCCGGGCGGAACGCAGCGCGAGCCACAGTGTGAGCAGGATCGCAGACATCATTACGATGCCGATCGGGATCGCCCGGTCGGCAACGCTGGCGAATTCTTCATCGGCAAGCGGCACTGGGCCCGTCAGGCGAACCGACACGCCGTTTGCGGGCGTGAGGTTGAGAGACCGCGCGATCTGGCGGATTGCCGCGCTGGCGTCTTCGCCGGGCTCGAGTTTTCGGTAATCGAGCTTTGGTTCGACCTCCAGGAGGCGAAGTTTATCGGCGCGCGCGGGTTCGTGCCCGGAAAGCATCCCTTGCCACGACATGAAGGCCGGCCGGCCGGCGAGGACATTGTTCAACACCGCCGTCAGTTCCCGGAATGCTCCTGCGAACCGGTCCAGAGATGCCTGGCCGTGCTCGATTCCAATCAGCGCAGTTGACAGGCTGTCCATCACACCACGCAACGATGGGTCGGCGGCCAGCGGCCCGAGAAACGGCTGCGCGGCGATCAGTTGCGATGTGACATCCCGCACCTGTTGCAGATTCAGGTACAGCAATCCGTTTTTGCTGAAGAACGCATCACCCTGCAGATCACGCACCGACGGAAACAGTTCGGGCCGCTTGGTGAGGCCCGCCTTCAGCGCAAGAGCGGCCTGTTCTGCACGCTCCGGCGTTACGCCCTCGATCACGACCAGCGTGAGATTGGTGCGCTGTGGAAATGCTCGTTCGAACGCGATTCCGCGCTGGCGCCAGGGCACAGTTTTGGAAATCAGATCTTCGCTGCGGCTGTTAATGTTGAAATGCCGGACAACGTAGAACCCGCTGAAGCCGGCCAGAAGCACGATGAGGACCAGAATCGATTTGCGGTAGGCGAGCGACCACCGTACGAGGAACTCAAAAATCGATGTCCGGTCCATGTGTCAGCCGGGTCCTGGAACTGTGTTACAGATCGCGTCGGGTTTCGCCGAAGCGGAAGCGGAAGTGACGACAATGTCGCTGGCTCGCGTCCAGTTTTCTCCCCCGCAGAGGAAGCCGAGAATGCAGCCGCTGATTCGCAGCGTATCATCCTTCGGCAGCGCGATACCGCCCGAAACCGTCTGGCCAAAGGCGGAGTTGTAGATCGTGCCCTTCCACTTGTTGGCCCCATCGGGTTTCATGCCAAGAATGATGGGAACACCAAGCATCGGGCGGCTGCGCTTTGAGGGGTCCGGGTTATGGGTGTCAACCCCCGGCTTTGCCTCCCAGGAAATCACGCCCCAGAAAGCGCCATCGCAATTGACGATGGTAATCCGGGCCTGCTTGTCATGGACCCACCAGTCGCCCTCCGGGGTCGCCGCGGAAGCCAAACCGGGCAGCATTGCCGCGACAATCGCAAGCAGCATTGTACGGATGGACAGAAACCCCTGGACGCAATGGAGAAGCGCCCGGGCGTCAGAGGCAACATGTCTCAAAATGGCAGCCCGAGTTTGAAGAACGGGGGCACCATACGTGCGACGGATAGAGGGGACAATCGCCGGAGCGGCGTAGTCTCGAAGTGTTGCGTGGCTCATGATCACAACTTATTTCTCGCTTCCGTGTTCCATGCGATGAAACCCGGATTGGTTGGGGGACTGCTTGCCGTAACGGCGGCAGGGCTGACCGGCTTGTCCGCAGCCGAAAAAAATTACGGAGATCGGGAGCGTGAGTTCCAGGAATGTGTGGAATGTCCCGTTATGGTCGCAATTCCAGGCGGAAGCTTTGCAATGGGTAGTCCATCCACGGAGCCGGGCCGGTTTGATTCCGAAGGTCCGCAACATGGGGTCACACTGCGCGCTTTCGCGCTCGGCAAGTTTGATGTCACGAGTGAGCAGTTCCTCGCCTTTTTGAAGGAAACTGGATATCAGCCGCCACCCTGCGACCGCGTGCAGAAGCTGGGCTGGCATTCTCCGGGTAAAGGCATTGCCCATCCGCCCTATGTTGGCGAACCGCCACATTGGCCAGCTGTTTGCCTCAATTGGAAAGATGCGCAGGCCTATATCGTCTGGCTGAATCTCAAGGCGCGGAAAGCGAGGCCTGGCCTGGTGAACGGCCCTGGACCCTACCGTCTGCCGAGCGAGGCTGAGTGGGAATATGCAGCACGCGCCGGCACAATGACTGCACGGTGGTGGGGTAACGACCTGGGCCGCGGTAATGCGAACTGCAACGGCTGCGGCAGTCCCTATGATTACCGCTATCTTGCGGATGTGGGCCGCTTTGGTCCCAACCCGTTTGGCCTGTTCGGAATGCTGGGAAACGCCTGGCAGTGGACGGAGGATTGCTGGCACGACAGCTATGCCGGCGCGCCATCCGATGGCAGCCCATGGATGGCAGACGGCGATTGCATGAAGCATGTGATCCGTGGCGGATCCTGGGACAATCTGCCGGTTTATGTGCGGTCCGCCGCCCGCAGCGGTAGCAAAGGCGACGGACTGGAATCGGATTATTCGAGTCTGGCCGGTTTTCGCCTGGCGAGGGATTTGCCGTAGCAGCAGCCGAGGGGGGTGGGGCCTCCGCCATCCGCAGTGCGGCGAAGGCCCCTGAGGGGCGGGGCCGGCGAGAATGGGAGGAATCCCGGCCCACGATCAAAGCGATAGCACAGCGGGCTTACAACCATCTGACTGTGCCGTGGCCGCGGCAAACAAGGTCAACAGGGAGATAATTTGGCGGAACGGGCTGGAAGCGGTCCAGGAAGAAACGGACGCGATCGCAACGCCGGTCTTCGCGAAACCTCCTGCGTTCTCTCGCTTCTTGCTCCTCTTAGGGCGTGTCCTCAATTAAGCCAAATGGCGGCCGCCACAAGATAGATCGCAGCGAGGAAGTTTCGCGCAGTTTTATCATATCGTGTGGCAATGG
>JANWHR010000285.1 GCA_025450355.1 Micropepsaceae bacterium | reverse complement strand
TCGATTTGCAATTCGTGAATCGAATTGCGGATCAGCACCGGAGTGGTTCGCGCGATCACAGCCGCCTGCTCTGGTTGCTGTGGATGTTTCACCGCTTCCTGTCCGATGTACACACAGTGTCATCCGCCCACGTGGTTTCCGGCGGACTTGCGCTCAGTCAGGCCGAATTTCCGGATTCCTGGTAAACGCGCCGTTAACCAATTTTTCCTAAAAATTGTAAAGTTGCCAGACACCGAATCAGTGGGGTTCGATGATCGAGTCGTCGCTTGCTCCCGATTTGGCAGAGGCGTCCTGGAAAAACCGGTTGACACGCTATGACTCGATCGGCCGCCGGCTTGCGTGGCGGAATTTCACCCGTGATCGCGTCCGTCTGGTGATTTCGGTTGTGGGCGTCGCGTTTGCCGTACTCCTGATGACCTTGCAGCTTGGCCTGCTGATCGGGTTCGCGCGGACGTCTTCGAGTTTGGTGGATCGCGCCAAAGCGGATTTCTGGATCGTGCCCCGCGGCGCGAAGGACGTCGATCAGGCCGGACTGCTGCGCGAGCGCCAGAAATTTGCCGCCCTTGGAATCCCGGACGTTGCCGCTGTCGAAAGTCTGATTGTGGTGTTCGCCGGCCTGAAGCGCCCGGACGGCGGAACGGTCAGCGTTCTTGTCGTCGGGGTTGAACCGCATGGCGGGTTGCTGCAACCGTGGAATTTTATCTCTGGCTCGCCTCAGGACCTGCGCAGAGCCGATGGCATCGTCATCGATGAACTCTATGCCGGCAAACTGGGTATTGCGCGGGTTGGAGAAACGCTCGAAATTTCATCGCGCCGCGCCAGAGTCGTCGGCATCACTTCCGGCATCCGCACATTCACCCAGTCGCCTTACGTCTTTACCAGTCTCGAAAATGCGAGAGCTCTCGGCGAAGTCCCGGCCGGGTGGACGACCTATCTTTTGGTTCGCGCCCGGCCAGGCGCGAATCCGGCGCGACTGCAGGGCGCGCTGCAGAAGGCGTTTCCGGCCGAGGATGTCTGGACCGCTTCGGGATTTTCCTGGCAGACCCGCGAATATTGGCTGTTGACCACCGGCGCCGGCGCCTCCTTGCTGCTGGCCGCGCTGCTGGGCTCCGTGGTCGGCCTCGTGATCGTGGCCCAGACGCTGTACTCCGCAGTCGTTGAACGGATTGGGGAATTCGCGACGATTCGCGCGCTCGGCGCCGGCAAACGCTTCCTTGTACGGATTATTTTGCATCAGGCCTCCATCAGCGGGACGGCCGGCTACGCGATTGGAGTCGGTCTGGCGGCCGTTCTGGCTTCGCTCGTCCGGCATAGTTCCGTTGTGATCGATCTCTCCGCAACTCTGTTGTTCATCACCGCGATCATGGCGCTTGCGGTATGCGGCAGTGCATCGCTCATTCCCATCCGCAAAGTCCTGAAAGCGGATCCCGTCAGTTTGTTCCGGTAGCAACCGCGGTGGAAAACATAGCGCAGCTTCCCCGCATCGCCGCGCGAATCCAGGACATCTCTGTCGTCTATGGCTCGGGGGTGGCCGCCGTACATGCGGTGCGGGGCGTTTCACTCGATGTCCATCATGGCGAAGTGCTGCTGGTGACGGGCCCGTCGGGAAGCGGGAAGAGCAGCCTGCTTCAGGTGCTGGGATGCCTCCGGCACGCGACGGAAGGAACGGTCCGGCTCGGCAGCGAGGCCGTTTCGGAGTTCAACGATGAGGCGTTGAGCCGTGTCAGACTTCAGAAGATCGGCTTTGTCTTCCAGCACTACCAACTGCTGCCCTCGCTCAGGGCCTGGGAGAACGTCGCCCTCGCGCTGGAGTTGCGGGGCTGGTCCGGGCTCCGGATGGAACGCGAAAGCCGCGCGGCTCTGTCGGGGCTGGGGCTGAAGGAGCGGGCCGATGCGTGGCCTTCGGAATTGAGCGGCGGCGAGAAGCAGCGGGTGGCGATCGCCCGCGCCGTGGCCGGTAATCCCGATCTTGTCCTCGCGGATGAACCGACTGCGTCCCTCGACACGATCAGTGGAAGCCATGTCGCGGAACTGCTGGCGCGCATCGCGCACGAGGACGGACGCGCCGTTGTCGTGGTCACGCACGACCTCAGGATTACACGGATCGCCGACCGCATCGCGGTCCTCGAGGACGGCGAACTGCATTCGATTCAGGACATGAGACCCGCGAGAAACCGGTTTCCGAGGGAGAGCTACGGATGAGGTGGAAAATAGCGCTTGCGCTCTCGGCCGCCGGTGCATCGGCACTGGCGCTGGAGCTGCTCGCCGGCATCGCGCCCTCCTGGCAAAGCACTGGCGCATTGGCAGCGCCCCCCGCGGCGCCACGCCTGGTCGCCGCCGCGGGTCTGGTGGAACCGGCAACGGAAGCCCGCCCGCTCGAAGGCACCATGGTTGGCCGGCTGGTGGCCATGAATGTTGCGGAAGGCGACCGTGTCCAGGCGGGTGAAGTGCTTGCCGAAATCGAAAACGCGGACTTGAAAGCGCAGCTCGCAGGGGCGCAGGCGACTCTGGCGGTGCGGGAAAACGAACTCAGGCGGCTGCTGACGGGCGCGCGTCCCCAGGAAATCGATCAGGCCAGGGCCGCGCTGCGCGAGGCCGAAGCCGCCGCGGCGGAAGCCAGATCAAATTATGAGCGGCAGAAATCGCTGGAAGCAAAAAAAATCGTCTCCACGGCCGTCGTCGAACAGGCGCTTGCCGGGCGCGATACGTCTGAAGCGCATCGCGCGGCGGTTGCGGCGCAGTTGTCGCTGTTAACTGCTCCTCCGCGCGTCGAGGATGCAGCGATTGCCAGAGCCAATGTCGATTCCGCGCGGGCACGGGTTGAGGAGATCGGGGCAGACATCGAGAAGACACTGGTCCGTTCGCCCATCGATGGCGTGATCCTGAAAATCTACCGCCGCAAGGGCGAAATGGTGACCAATTTGCCGCCAACCCCGATTGTCACGATCGGCGATACCAGCCGGTTGAGAGTCCGGGCCGACATCGATCAGGCCGATGTGGCCAATGTTACCACCGGTCAAACGGCGTGGATCACGGCGGACGCCTTTGGCGGCAAGCGTTTTCGCGGCACCGTGGTTCAATTGGGCGCGCAGTTGGGGCGGAAGAACTTCCGCACCGATGATCCCGACGAGCGGGTGGACACCAAAATTCTGGACGCGCTGATCGACCTTGATCCCGGGGCCAAACTTCCCGTCGGCCTGCCTGTGGACGTTGTGTTCGACCGCGCTCCCGCCCACTCAATTCCGCAACCGGGCGATCCGGCCAGGCCGGTTCGGCCGAAACCGCCAGAAGCCGCAATAGCTGCTGCAGCGCCAGCGGCGCCCTTATACCGCGGGCGTCCCGCCCGCAACGTCGCGGCCGCCCCGGCGGCTGCGCCGGCAGAACTCACGCATCCTCCACAGCCGGATGCCGGACCGCAGGACACCCCTGCCGCCAACAGGGCCATGGTGCAAATCGGCTCCTACAATTCGGCGGAATGGGCCAAATCCGCCTGGCAGCAATTCAAGGCCAATCACGATCAGCTCGTGACTGGGCTTGACGCTGATATTCGCGAAGCGAATCTGGGCGATGCCGGAATCAAGTACCGCCTGCGCTTCGGCCCGCTTTCCTTTTCGGCTGCGGCAGCACAGTGTGAGGCACTGAAACTGCAAGGCGACACCTGCCTCGTCGTCAACCGCTGACAACCAGCGCAATTTACCCAATCTCGACCACGGGTTCGCCAGTCTCCAACAGTTCGACTGCCATCGTCAGGCTTCGCTCGAGCAAACGCTTCAGGTTGGCGTTGGAACTGTTACCGCAAGTCAGCCAAATCATCTGTGGCGGCGGGCCGAGTCTCTCAACCATACCAATGAAATCGGCATCTTTGGTGAGAATGACCGCTCCTGCTCGCCTCGCCGCGTCGAAGACATCGTGATCTTTGGCGCGCGCAAGACCCCAAATCACGAACAGCTACCGCGTCAACCCCCAATGTGCGTACGATCCAGTCCGCCAGCAGGGGCGACAGGTGCTCGTCGAGCCAAATGGATCATCCCACAATGACGGGATGGTCCACTCGGCGCGATGCGAACTCAAGGGCGGCCCTGATATCGTCGGACTCGAGATCCGGGTGCTCCGCAAGAATCTCTTCCTGGCTCATTCCTGCCGCGAGCAAATCCAGTACGTCGGTGACGCGGAAGCGCAACCCCCGAATGCACGGGCGGCCGCCGCATTTGCCAGGTTCCGACGTGATGCGCGAAAGAAGGTCACTCATGGCGACCCTCATACCATGTCCGGCCGGCCACCGGTATCTTTGCTGCTGGCATAGTCACCGAAGGGGAGGGGTAACCTCAAACCGCCCCGCTATTCCGCCGCGCTGACGGCCGGAAGCGATACCGTCTCGATTTTCGACAGATCGAGTTTGTGGGACGCATCTTCGATGTCGAAGCCAACGACATCGCCGCAATCATCAAGATCGACCACTAGCCCGTCAACGACTTCGACCGTCCGCGTGCCCGGCGTGCTTTTCAGTTCGATGTAGAGGCTGTCGGTCTCCGGGTAATAATGCAGCTTCATTTCTGTTCCTCACGGAGTCCAGGAATGCGTTCAGGATCGTTTCTCCATCTTCCAGGGTGACAACACCAAAAATCGCGGCCGGCTTTCGCCGGGCAGAATAATACTACCCCAGTAACGTATGCGGCCATTCTCCTGAATCTCGCGTTTCACGGGCGCATTTATCGCCGCCTCGCACCACTCTCGTCGCAAATACGGTCTCTTTCGCAAGACCTGCTCTTCGAAATAGCGCGTTGTTTTCAAGGATTCACCTTATCTCTGGCGCCCCTGTGTGGGTGAGCCTCGCTCTATAGCGCGCGAGAAAAGACGGGCGAAAGACCGGGCGCCGCGCCGCGACTTGTACCGCGGGCGTGCTCGCCCGTCTTCAAATCCCGCTATTCCGCGGCGCTGACCGCCGGAAGTGATACTGTCTCTATTTTGGACAGATCGAGTTTGTGGGACGCATCTTCGATGTCGAAGCCAGCGACATCGCCGCCGGCGGTGAAATCGACCACCAGCCCGTCAGCGACTTCAACCGTCCGCCCGCTATGCCTTGGCGCGGCCACGCGAGTCGGACCGCGGGCTTCCAGCCCACATTCTTGCAGGGCAAGAGTTTCGCGAGAAACAGTCTCTTGCGCATCCGCAGGGCTGGGACTACCATTTGGCCGAAGATTGAAATTGCGTCCGGCACGATAGCCGATCCCTTCTGCAATTTCTGACAGTTCGTCTGACGCCCCTCTGACAGTTCCACGCGCAAAAAACCGGCCAAATCCGCCGCTTCTGACGTTCTGACACCTGAATCTTTCCTTGTACCGGGTCGTCCCGCCCACGTGCCTGCGGCGCCATCGGAGGCTGCTCTCCATTCACGCGGGTTGTAAAAAAAATGAACAATCGGGTTTTGCACCGATCAAGCCTGGAATATCAAATAAAACCAAATGCTTGCTCAATTTTCACGGCTCCGGAGCCGTCCATGGGCCGGAAAAGGCGTCGGAAAACTTTACATCTTCGGTTTTTCGGGCCGGCCGAATACCCGTAAGCCATTAAAAATCCACGCATTTGGATTCTGGCACGGCGATTGCTTCTATATCTGCGACTAGCGGCCCATCGAACCCGCACTCAGGAGATTTGACATGAAATCGCGTAATCTGCTCGCCGGAACTGCCGCTGCGGCTTTGACCCTCGGGGCATGCATAGGGTCTGCACAGGCCATTCCAATCGATCTTGGCGGGTATTCGGGGCCGATCATCATCAAATTTAGTAACCTCGAGTCGTTTACCAGTGCTCCCAGCACCGCCACGGGTCCTGTGGTGGGGAGCTCCAACTTTGGCGTTTTTGAAATAACTTCAATTTCAGACAATCTTAATAATGTCTTGTATACCGCACCCAACGCCGTCACTCCTATCAGCGCGTCGAATCCGCTAATTGTTGGAGTATTCTCAGGCATTCACGTGGACGCAAATGTCGCGGGACACACCTTTAACTCGGGCGGGGTGTTCTCTCTTTACGACGATACGACAAACAACGGGATCACCTCTTTTTCACAAATTGCCGGGCAGGGTACGGGAGGATATGCCGCTGCCGGTGGCGGGTGCGCCATAAACATGCAATGCTACAATGGCATCACCAATAAGGGATACGACAATATCCTGAATTTGAAGCTGGTGCCGGGGGCAAGCAATTTCGCTCCGACGTCGACGCTTTATACTTCTATCGCGTCTACCAACCCACTAACCGGACAGGCCCAGGGGTATGCAGACATCAACGACGCCGTTAACGGAGGCGGCAGCGATCAGGGTCAGTTCCTACGGGATACCGAAATCACGTCGGACGGTCTAAACACGCCAGCAGATTTCTTTTTCCTGGATAATTTCTGCGGGAGCAAAACCACCAAATGTGCTGCTCCGTACGCTGACTGGGAACTTGGGAGCCAGGATCCGATCAATGCTGCTATCGCCGCGCCCGAACCCGCTTCACTCGCGCTGTTGGGTGCAGGTCTGCTTGGCCTTGGTGGAGTAGTGCGCCGTCGGCGCCGGAAGGCATGAACTGTCGCAAATGACCGCGTCAGAAGAGGGGGCATCCGCCCCCTCTTTTCGTTTCGGCGTTACGCAGTACGATGGATTCATGCACGGCGAAATCGCGTCGCATCAGTCGACATTCGATCAGGCGCTCAGTTTACAGCGGCAGGGCCAACTCGAAGAGGCGGCCAAATGCTATGAAATACTGCTGCGTGCGGATGAGGGGCACGTTGATGCCTTGGTGCATTTTGGCATATTACGGCTTGCAGAGGACCGGGTTTCCGAGGCCGAGGATCTGCTGCGCCGCGCCGTCAGCATCGCGCCAAATTCGGCGGAAGCCCACATACACCTCGCAATCGCGCTTCAGTTCTCGCAACGATACGAGGACGCCATCCGCCATTTCGAAGAGGCGCTTGCACGCAAGCCGGCACTGACGGAGGCACAGTTCGGCCAGGCCGCCTGCCTCCAGGCTCTCGGGCGGAGCGATCAGGCCATCGAACGCTATCGCCAACTGCTCGAAGCAAATCCGGCGCAAGCGGAAGCCAGTTATGGGTTTGCAAGTCTTCTCGCCAAAATTGGCAAAGCAGAAGAAGCGATTGCGCTTTATCGAGATGCGATTGCGGCAGACCCGGATTTCGCCGAGGCGCACCACGGCCTCGGGGCGCTGCTGACGAAAGCCGGCGATCATTCGGAAGCCACCAACTGCTTCCGGAGGGCATTGGATATCGACCCGGATTACGACGAGGTACGGCTAGCACTTGCCATGGCTCTGCGGCGGTTGGAGCGCGACGATGAGGCAATCGAATGTTACCGAGCTTATCTGGTACGCCATCCGGGCCATGCGTCGGCTCACCATGATCTTGCTACAGTGCTTACCCGGCGTTGGCACTCAGCGGAAGCTGTTATGCATTCTGAGCGAGCGCTTGCGCTGGAACCTCAATGCGCCGCCTACATGACTGGATTGGCGCGTGCACTTCGTCTTCTGGATCGGCAGAAGGAGGCAATCTCCCTATGCCAGCGTGCAATTGCTCTTGATCCTGACGATCCCGAGGCGCTCTCGTTGCTGGGACGAGCGCTTGTCGACGGCGGTGAATTGGAACAGGGGGCGGCGCTGTCGCGGCGCGCCCTTGAACTTGCGCGCCAGCGGCCGGACATCGCCTATAATCTC
>JANWHR010000284.1 GCA_025450355.1 Micropepsaceae bacterium | reverse complement strand
GGCTTGCCCGTCCGCCGCGAATGTCGATTCCCGTCAAATCAGTGGCTTGGACAAACAACGGGACGAAGAGACGATGGAGGGCGAATGATCAACGAGCTATCCCGTAACCCTCTATTTTTCCTACGCTATTTCCCTCCAGAACCCTCCAGAGTACCCCACACCCTCACTCCCACTCGATCGTGCCGGGGGGTTTTGAGGTCACGTCGTAAACCACGCGGTTGATGCCTTTCACTTCGTTGACGATTCGTGTTGCGACCCGCGCGAGGAATTCGTGCTCAAAAGGAAAGCTATCCGCGGTCATTCCGTCGGTTGAGGTGACGGCACGAAGGGCGCAGACATATTCATAGGTGCGGTCATCGCCCATTACGCCGACAGTTTTCACGGGGAGCAGCACGGCGAATGCCTTCCAGATTCGGTCGTAGAGACCGGCCTGGCGGATTTCGTGAAGGAAAATGACATCGGCCTGGCGCAGGATCGCGAGCTTTTCGCGTGTCACGGCACCCGGAATTCGAATCGCAAGCCCAGGACCGGGAAAGGGATGGCGCCCGACAAAGGATTCCGGGAGTCCGAGTTCGCGGCCGAGTTCGCGCACCTCATCCTTGAACAATTCGCGCAAGGGCTCGACCAGCTTGAGATGCATTCGCTCGGGCAGGCCGCCGACATTGTGATGCGATTTAATCACTGCCGACGGGCCGCCCAGCGCAGATACGCTCTCGATCACGTCTGGATAGAGCGTTCCCTGGGCGAGAAATTCAGCATCACCGGCCGTTTTCGCCTTATCTGCGAACACATCGATGAACGTCGCGCCGATAATTTTGCGTTTGCGTTCGGGATCGGATTCGTCCTGCAGGCGTGAAAGAAAAAGCCCGCTGGCGTCGGCATGGATCAGCGGAATGCTGTAATGTCCGCGGAACAGCGAGACGACTTCCGCCGCTTCACCCGCGCGCATCATCCCGGTATCGACAAAAATGCAGATGAGCTGGTCCGCGATGGCCTCGTGCAGCAGCACCGCGGCGACCGCGGAATCGACGCCACCCGACAGGCCGCAGATCACCCGACCGCTTCCGACCTGTTCCCGAATCCGCCGAATGGCCTCTGCACGAAAAGCCTTCATGTTCCAGTCCGGACGAATTCCGGCGATAACCTGCGTAAAATTTCGCAGAAGTTCGGCGCCTCTGGGGGTGTGCACCACTTCCGGATGAAACATCGTCCCGTAAAAGCGCCTTTCTTCATCCGCGATCAGCGCGAATGGCGCGCTTTCACTTTGTGCCAGGACATGAAATCCCGGCGGCAATCCGGTCACGCGATCGCCATGACTCATCCAGACGGTGTCACGCGTCCCGAGCGGCCACAGCCCCTCCAGCAATGGCGACTGACCGGAAACTTCAATCTCGGCACGGCCGAATTCGCGTTTGTGGTGCGCTTCGACTCGACCGCCGAGTTGCGCGACCATGGTCTGCTGGCCATAGCAGATACCAAGCACAGGCACGCCGAGGCTGAAAACGCGTTGTGGCGCGCGTGGGGAACCAGGATCGCCCACGCTTGCCGGACCGCCCGAGAGAATGACGGCCTTAGGGTGTTTTTCGTCCAGCGCGCGGTCTGCCTTGTCGAAAGGTGCCACTTCGCAATAAACGCCGCTCTCGCGCACGCGACGTACGATCAGTTGCGTAACTTGTGATCCGAAGTCGATGACGAGGACAGAGGACATCGAAATAGCCGGCGCGATTGCGTTGCCTTACTAACCGGCGTTGGTGCGGCGCGCCAGTAGTCGCAGCCCACGGCGCATGCGCGCGAGGCGCGAGACTATTTCGAGGCGGCGGTGTTCAACGCCTTTTCAACTTGCGCCGTTTCCGGGCAGGTGGCCCCGCAGGCGCGGAGCAGAACCTCGTGCTGCACCAACGCCCCGGCACGATCGCCGGAGGCGAGGTCGAGCAGAGCCAGTCCTTCAAGCGCCGGCGCATAGGCAGGCTGAACATCCAGCGCGAGCGCAAAATATTGCCGCGCCAATTCCAGTTGTGTCTGGCGCACATAAAGCTCGGCAAGTTTTTGATATGGCACGGGGTCACCAGGGGCGTAGATGATGGCAGACTGGTAAAGTTGAACAGCGCCCGTGGCATCTCCGCTCTTAACGGCGTCATCGGCGGAACGCAGCAACTGCGGCTCGGTCAAAACCTGTGCGTCCTCGGCATAAGCAAAACCGGTGAAACCGGCGAGCGCAATCGCCGTCGCCAATCCGAGTACAGACCGAAACATCCCGTTCTCCAGCAGCTAACTGGTCAGCATAATAGAAGCAAAAAACCCGTCCGTACCAGTCTTCAGTGGCGTTGCACGGAAATCGTGACCCGTGCCGGGCGGCATTGGCGCCGAAAACAGCCGCGGCCACAGCGATTCAACAGCAACGCGCCGAAATGCACGATTGCGTGACAGGAAAGAATTCACCACGTCTTCATTTTCGCAGCGCAGAATCGAACAGGTCGCATAAACCAGTGTCCCGCCGGATTTGACCAGGCTTGCAGCGGAATCGAGAAGGGCAGATTGCGCCTTGCCATACCCGTTTAGCGCCTCCTGGGTCAGACGCCATTTCGCGTCCGGATTCCTCCGCCAGGTTCCGGATCCGCTGCATGGTGCATCTACCAGAACCGCATCAAACGGCGCCTTTGGCTCCAGCCCGCCAGTGCAGGTGCGGATAACCGTAGCGCCGGCCCGTCTCGCACGTTCCTGCAATGGCGCCATTCGCTGCATTGTTTTGTCGAAGGCAACGATCTCGCCCTGGTTGAGCATATCGGCAGCCAAGGCGAGCGCCTTACCCCCCGCACCCGCGGCAAAATCGAGGATGCGTTCGCCGTTGCGGGCATTTGCAAGCCGCGCCACGATTTGCGAGCCCTCGTCCTGAAACTCGAATGCGCCCGTCCGGAACGGGTCCGACCGCTGTAACGCGCTCAGGCCGGCGGCGGGATTCAGACGAATCCCATAGGGCGCGTAAGGCGTTGCATTGGCCTCGAAGCCCGCCGATCGCAGCTCATGGAGCACCTGTTCGCGGCTTGCTTTCAGTGCGTTGGCACGCAAATCAATGGGCGCGCGGGTAGACATCGCCTGCATCTCCGGCAGCGCGTCGGAACCAAGAGAGCGCACGAGCTCTGGTTCGAGCCAATCCGGAAATTCGCCCAGGACCGATAGAGCTGTTGGCGCCGGGCGGGGTTTTGCCACCGTCATCCGTTCCGCATCGGTCAAAGGCGGCGGACCATAGCGTGCACCCCCGAATGTCTGGTCTATGGCTGATTCCGGCGATGCATCATGGATACAACTCGCGATCACCAGCGCGCGCGGCGTGTTGCTTCCCATGCGCCATTGATAGAAGGCGTGGCGACGAAATACGTCGTACACCCGTTCGGCAATGGCAGATCGATCCTTCGCACCGGCGTATCGTCTTGCGCGGAACCAGTCGCGCAAAAACCGGTCAACCGGCTGGGTGGTGTCCTGAAGACCGGTCAGGATTTCGATGGCGGCCTGAACCCGTGCGGCCGGAGTCATCGCTAGCTTGCGCGCGGGTAATTCGGACTTTCCCTCGTCACCAGAACGCCATGAACATGGCTTTCGCCGAAACCCGCACTGGTGATGCGCACAAATTCCACTTTGCGGTGAAATTCATCGATCGTTGCGCAGCCCGTATAACCCATGGCCGCCCGCAAGCCACCGATGATCTGATGCACGACGGTTCCCGCGGGCCCTTTATACGGCACCTGCCCTTCGACGCCTTCCGGCACCAGTTTCAGCGTGTCTTTTACTTCGGCCTGGAAATAGCGATCCGCCGATCCTCGCGCCATCGCCCCCAGGCTGCCCATGCCGCGATAGCCTTTGTACGAACGGCCCTGGAAAAGGAACACTTCGCCTGGGCTTTCGTCCGTTCCTGCGAGCAACTGCCCGACCATGGCGCAATCGGCGCCGGCGGCGATGGCTTTCGCGAGGTCGCCGGAATATTTGATTCCACCGTCGGCAATCACCGGAATGCCCTGCGCTTTTGCTGCATTCGCGGCATCCATGATCGCGGTGAGTTGCGGCACGCCAACACCCGCGATGATTCGCGTTGTGCAAATGGACCCAGGACCTATGCCGACCTTGACCGCGTCGGCTCCGGCATCGATCAGAGCTTTCGCGCCATCAGCGGTGGCGATGTTCCCCGCCAGCACCTGCGCGTAATTGGATTCACGCTTGATCCGGCTGATCGTGTCCAGGACACCGCGAGAATGGCCGTGTGCCGTATCCACAACGATCACGTCACATTCGGCCTCAAGCAATGCCAGCGCCCGGGTCACCCCCTCTTCGCCGACACCGGTTGCGGCCGCAACGCGAAGCCGGCCGCGTTCGTCCTTGCAGGCATTGGGGTATTTCTGCGCCTTCTCGATGTCCTTGACGGTAATCAGCCCAACGCAGGCGTAGTCTCTGTTGACGACGAGCAGCTTCTCGATCCTGTGCTGATGGAGGAGCTGCTTTGCTTCTTCCAGCGGAACATTCTCGCGAACGGTGACCAGGCGCTCCTTGGTCATGAGTTCGCGCACCGTCTGGTTCGGATCCTTCGCGAACCGCACATCGCGATTGGTCAGAATTCCAACCAACTTGCCCGGTTTTCCATGCCCTTCCACAACCGGAATTCCGGAAATATGGTGCCGTTCCATCAGCGACAGAGCATCCGCGAGCGTGGCATTCGGCCCGATCGTCACCGGATTCACCACCATGCCCGATTCGAATTTTTTTACCCGGCGAACATGTTCCGCCTGCTGTTCCGGCGTGAGATTGCGATGGATCACGCCCATGCCACCCGCCTGCGCCATGGCGATTGCAAGGCTCGATTCCGTCACCGTATCCATGGCTGCCGAAATCAGTGGAATTCCCAGTTCGATTGTCCGGGTGAGATGCGTACGTGTATCCACCTGACCAGGCAAAACCGACGACGCCGCTGGAACCAGCAGCACGTCATCGAACGTCAGCGCTTCACGAATGTTCAAGGGCAGTCCGCGATCACGAAGAGCGAGGGCCTATCACCTTCGAACCGGTCGAAGCAAGACGGCGGTTCCCTGGATAAGATTTGGGCGCGATCCGCGGAATCGCGCCCAAATCAGGCAAATGAGCGTTCCGGCGTGAACGCCCACGAAAACGGATCGCAACGCCCGATTGCGTGCGATTCCAATCAGATGAAGGTGTAAGGTTTGTAGTGCT
>JANWHR010000283.1 GCA_025450355.1 Micropepsaceae bacterium | reverse complement strand
CCCGTTCAAGCCCCACCACATGCAGACCCGCCTGGGTGAGTTCGCGCGAAAGAATGCTTCCCGTCCAGCCCATGCCGATGACGACCGCATCGGTTTCCTTCAGCACCGTGACCATCGCCCGCTCCTTTCAGGAAAAGTCCGCTATCGAAAGCGGGCCCTTGTCGTATTTCTTGTTGAAATAGGTTCTGATTTCTTCGCGATAGCTCGCGGGCAGACCGGGGAAACCGATCATCTTCCACGCCACCTTGTCTTTGTTGCCGCCGTAAATCGGATCGGCGAAAAATCCTTCCATGGCGAGCTGGAGAAAATTGTCGAAGAAAAAGACGGCGGTAAATCCGGCATTGAAATCCGCCTTGCCGGTTTCCATGGCGGTGAGTGCCTGCTCGCGCTCGGCGGGCGCGAGGCGGTCAAATTCCTTGCCGTAGGTTTTCTTTGCCCACTCGTTCGCCGCAGCGAATCCGGTGCGAAAAAATTCGCGTGGCGTGAGCGGCAGTTGATAGCCAAGCTCCGGCTTGCCTTGCGGGAATGGTCCCTCGCGGTACAGCCGCGCGCCATTGCCGAAACCGCCTGCGAGTTGCCGGTCGATGAAGGTGGCCAGGCCGCAATCCGTGCCCGACGGTGTCAGTTCGTCCGCCGGAATGATTGTATCGACCGCGGCTTTGACGAAGGCCTGCTCGGTCGGGGTGAGCGTGAGCCAGATCTCCGGCTCCGGCGCGGCCGCCGGCGCCGCCTCTGCCGGTGCGGCCGTCGCTACGCCGCCGGCAAGTGCTGCCGCCGTCCCGAGTCCGGCGGTTTTCAGGAAATCGCGTCTGGGTAATTCTTCACCCGCCATACGTGCCCTCCCAATCTGCGTTCGCCGCGCACCATAGCAGGTTTGCGGGCGCCTTTCGCTTGCCTGCCTTGATATTCGCTTTTAATAGGCTCGCCAGTGGCCCCAACCGGGCCTGGAGAGGCTGGCGCCGATTTGACCGGTAAAATCAGAACACTGGCCGAGGTCGTGAAGACGGTCCCCGATGGCGCACATGTCGCGCTTGGCGGCTTCGCGATTGCCCGCAACCCGATCGCGGTGGTGCACGAGCTGATCCGGCGGAACAAGCGCAACCTCACATTATCGCAAGGCGTGGCCGGGCTGGATACCGATCTTCTGGTGGGCGCCGGCGCCGTCCGGCATCTGATCATTGGGGGCGGTTCGCTGGACCGCTTCGGCCCGGTCCACTGCGTCAACCGGGCGCGCGAGACGGGATCCTTGGTCTATGAAGACTGGACGAGCCTCTCGATCTGTTTCCGTTATCTGGCAGGCGCCCTGGGGCTCTCCTTCATCCCGATAAAATCACTGATCGCGTCCGAAATCCTTGCCCGCCTTGAAGGCGGCGCGGGCAGCGATCAGGTGAAAGCCATGCAATGCCCGTTCACGGGCGAGCCCTACGTCGCGCTGAAAGCGCTGGTCCCCGACATCTGTTTCCTGCACGTGCAGATCGCCGACGCGGAGGGCAATTGCCGCATCCTGGGGCCACGCTGGGACAATGAAGAACAGGCCAAGGCCGCCAAACGCATCATCGTCGTTGCCGAAGAAATCGTGCCAACCGACGAAATCCGCCGCGAACCGGAGCGGACCATCATTCCCGGACACAGGGTCGAAGCAATAATCCATCAGCCCTTCGGCGCTTATCCTGCTTCGGTGTTCGGTTGCTACGACTATGATGCAAACCACCTGAAGCTCTATGTCGAACACGCGCGCGATCCGGCGCGAGTCTTCGACTACATCGACAAATACATTCTTGGCAGCAGCGACCATTGGGCGTGGCTCGCCAAAGCGGCGGACATGAGGCAGCTCTCGGCGCTGAAGGCGGAACGGAATCTCGGCTACTGAGATGGAGATACGCGCAACAGAAATCATGGCCGCGGCGGGGGCGCGCGAACTGAAGGACGGCGAAACCGTCGTCGTCGGGATCGGATTGCCACAGGTCGCGTGCTTTCTCGCAAAGGCGACCCATGCGCCCGGTCTGACGCCGCTGCTGGAGATCGGCGTTGCCAACATGCAGCCGAAGGATACGCCGGTTGGTCTTGCGGATTCGCGCATCTTCTACCGTGCAACCTGCTGGAGCGGGTTTCTCGATGTGATGGGCATGAATCTGCATCGCGGGCTGGTCGATACCGGATTTCTGGGGGCACTCGAAGTCGACCGCTTCGGGAATATCAATACGACACTGTCGCGTCAGGGCGGCAAGGTCCGGTATTTCAACGGCAGCGCCGGCGGGAATGACGTCGCCTCGCTGGCGAAACGGGTCATCATCATCATGCGCCATGAGCGGCGGAAACTGCCGGTTGCCGTTTCGCATCTGACCAGCCCGGGATTCCCCGGCGGCAAAAGCCGGGCAGAGTCTGGTTTGCGCGGCGGCGGGCCGCACAGGATCATTACCGACAAGGCGGTACTGGGCTTTGACGGTGAAACCCGAACTGCGCGCCTGATTTCAGTTCACCCCGGCACGAGTTTCGAGGAGGTGGCGGCAAATACCGGCTTTCCTCTGCGCCGCCCCGATGATCTCGCCGAAACGCCGCTTCCCTCGGCGGAACAGTTGCGCATCCTGCGCGAGGAAATCGATCCAAAATCCGTCTATCTGGGACAAGCCATCTGAAAACGGGTGCATTCCGTGCAATATGACATCGAACTCAATTCTGCCGCCCACTACCCGGTCCAGGGCATTGTTGACCTCTCGCCAGCCATCGAGCAGGCCGGTTTCGGCGCATTCTGGAAGGGTGAATCGAACAGCACCGATCCACTGGTGCTGCTTTCGGCAATCGCCGCGCGCACGTCGCAACTAAAGCTGTGGACGGCGATCTACCACATCTATGGCCGCAGCGCGGTGACGCTCGGCATCCAGTCGGCCACACTTCAGGACCTGTCCGGCGGACGCCTGCTGCTCGGGTTGGGGGTGGCCAATAAAACCATCGCCGCCTGGCACAGCGGGACGTTCGACCGGCCGTTGCGGCGCGCCCGGGAATATATCGAGATTGTCCGCAAAACGGCGGCAGGCGAACGCGTCGAGTATGAGGGCGAGATCTACAACACCGGAAAACGCTTTCAATTGTCGTGGCAGCCGAGCCATCCGCGCTTCCCGGTCTATCTCGCCGGTCTTGGACCGCAAATGACGAAACTGGTCGGGAAACTCTCCGACGGCGTGTTCATCAATATGGCAACGCCGGCGACCATTCGGGAAATTGCCAAACGCGTGCGCGAGGGCGCTGCGGAAGCCGGACGCGATCCCAATTCGCTTGAAATCATCGCCAAGGTACGCTGCTCGCTCAATCCCGACCGGGCGGTGGCACGGTCAAAATTGCGGCAAGTGCTCACCTTCTACAACATTGCCGATCACTATAAGGACATGCTGATTGCGTCCGGATTTGAACCGGAAGTTACGCGCATCCAGGACGCGTTCAGGTCCGGCGGGTTCAAAGCCGCGGCCCAACACATGACGGACGAATATATGGACAAACTGCCCGTGATTCCCGCGACATCGATTCAGGAAATCAGGGATCGCCTTGAGCCATTCCGCGATGCCGGGGTGACCAGGCTCGTTGTTCCTTATGTTCCGGTCAGCGAGCCGGTAATCGATGATGCGCGGCGGTTCGTGCACGCCTGGGCAAATCTCTAAAACAAAGGGGAGATGTTCGATGTGTGATTTTGCTGCCGATGCAGCCGCCGCCGAGCAACTGCTGGTCGGCCGCGTTCTGACCGTCAAACGCGTGCGTGAGCTGAACGCGAAAGACTATTTCTACCAGATGCTCAAAGACAACCCGGACGTGCTGAAGATTTATCCGGGAATCGAAAACGATCTTTTGAAGAACGCGATCGACTGCCACATTCATGCCTATCCTGATTTTGTGCACCGGTCACAGGACTTCATCCAGATCGCGATCGATGCGTCCAAGGCGGGCATGCGCGCACTGGCCTTCAAAGATCACTGGAACGTCAGCGCCGGCGCGGCTTACCTGGCGCAGAAGCATATCGATTTTCTGATTGAAAAAGGCGAACTTACGCATCGCGTCGAGATTTATGGCGGCACAGGGACGTGCTTTGGCATCAATCCCGATGCCATCCGGGTGGCGCTGCAATATCCCAATTTCAAGATGATCTGGTTTCCCACCTTTACCTCCTATGGTTTCTGGCGAGGCGCGGGGCAACCGGAAAAGGGCAAAGTCCGGCTGGTGGACGAGAAGACCGGGAAAGTGCTTCCCGAAGTGAAGGAAGTGATGGAAATGGCCGCCGAAAAGCGCGTTGGCATCGGCCTTGGACATACCGACTTCGAGGAACTGCTGCCGCTGGCGCGGCTCGCAAAGGACATCGGCGTGCGCGCCACGCTGGATCACCCGTTGCTGGAATTGAACAAACTGCTGCTCGACGAAATGAAGCAGCTCGCCGATCTCGGGATTTATGTCGGCACCTATTGCCAGCCCATGATCCCCAGCCTGTACCAACCGGTGGCCGACCCGATGGAAACGGTCGCGACCATCAAGGCGATCGGCCCCGAACGCTGCGTCATTGGTTCGGATTTCGGGCAGGTTTTGCATATGAATTCGATTGATGGCATGCGAGTATTTATCCGTGCACTGCTGGCTTTTGGTCTCAAACAGTCGGATGTCGCCACCATGCTGCAGAAAAATCCGGCCAAACTGATGTACCTCGACGACTGAATGGCGCTCTCAGCCGAAGAACGCGAAGCGATCCGGGATTCCGTGCGCAAAATCTGCGCGGAATTCCCGGACGGTTATTGGCGCGAGATCGACCGGACCTCCGCCTATCCGCAGGCGTTCGTGGATGCGCTGACCAAAAGCGGTTATCTCGCGGCGCTGATTCCGGAAGAATATGGCGGCGCCGGTCTCGGCATGACCGAAGCGGCGATCATTCTGGAAGAGATCAATCGCTCGCCGGGCAATGGTCTCGCCTGCCATGCCCAGATGTACACGATGGGCACTTTGCTGCGGCACGGCAGCGAGGCGCAAAAGCGCCGCTATCTGCCGAAAATCGCAACGGGTGAATTGCGGCTGCAGGCCTTTGCCGTCACGGAACCTGACGCAGGATCCGAAACCACGCGCCTGAAGACACGCGCCGTGCGCCGCGGCGACCGCTACGTCATCAACGGCCAAAAGATTTTCATCTCGCGCGCAAAACAGTCGGACCTGATGCTGCTACTTGCGCGCACCACCCCCTATGACGAACTGAAAAACAAGACCGAAGGACTTTCGGTTTTTCTGGTCGATATGCGGGAGACCGGCGGCGGGCTGGAGATCAAGCCACTGGAAATGATGTTCAACCACCACACGAATATTCTCTTTTTCGAAGATGTCGAGATACCGGCAGAATGCCTGATCGGCGAGGAAGGCAAAGGGTTTCGCTACATCATCGATGGCTGGAATGCCGAGCGGATACTGGTCGCATCGGAGGCCATCGGCGACGGCCGCTGGTTTGTCGATCGCGCATCGAACTATGCCGGCGAACGCGTGGTATTCGGGAAACCGATCGGCGCCAACCAGGGCGTGCAATTCCCCATCGCGCGCAGCTATGCGCATGTCCGGGCTGCGGCGCTGATGCGCGATGACGCAGCCGCAAAATTCGATCGCGGTGAGAAGTGCGGGGCCGAAGCCAATATGGCAAAACTGTTGGCGAGCGAAGCCGCATGGGAGGCCGCGAATGCCTGCCTCGACGCTTATGGCGGCTATGGATTTGCCCGCGAATATGACGTCGAACGGAAATTTCGCGAGACGCGGCTCTATTCAACCGCGCCGATCAACAACAATCTCGTGCTCGCGTTCCTGGGACAGAACGTCCTCGGCATGCCCAAGTCGTATTGATGCGTGTCTCCGCTACATTTGTCATTCCCGGCCAAATGCGCGGAGCGCATAAGCGGAGGGGAAGCCATCAGCCGCGCGTGGGCGCGGCAAGAGAATTTTTTCGCGCGGCAGACGCCGCGCGGATGGATCCCCTTCCCTCGCATCCCTATGGGATGCTCGCCGGGAATGACAAGCCTGCTCATCCGGGGGGGCCATGAATCACCACCATCGACTTCTTCGCTCATGGATGTTTGTCCCCGGCGATCGCCAGCGAATGATCGACAAGGCGCTTGCGCTTCAGACTGACGCAATCATGATGGACATCGAGGACGGCGTGGCGCCCTCGCAGAAGGAGACCGCGCGCCAGCAAATCGGTGCGTCGCTCGATCAGATCACCGAACTGCTGCAAGCCCATCCGGACCATCGCACGCCCGCCCGGTTCGTGCGCGTAAATGCGGTCGGGTCCGAGCGTTTCATCGAGGATATCAAGGCTGTTGTTCGCCCCGGCCTCGAGGGACTGGTGATCCCAAAAGTGGACGGTATCGATCAGATTCGGGTCGTGGAAGACGAGTTGGGACGCGCCGAAGTGGCGCATCACATGCCCGGCGGCTCGGTTGAACTTCTGGTCGCGATCGAGAGTCCGATCGGCCTGTTCCAGGCCTACCCAATCGCCAGTTCATCACCACGCATTATCGGGCTCATGTTTGGCGCCGAGGATTTCACCCGCGAGATGAATCTTCCGGTCCGTCGCGAGGGGGAAGCTGTGGAGATGATCTATGCACGCTCTGCCATCGCGACCGCTGCCGCGGCCGCCCGGGTTCAGGCAGTGGATGGCGTTTGGGTGGACCTGAAGGACACAGACGGGCTGAGGCGGTTTGCCCGTCAGGCGCGGCGGCTGGGCATGAGCGGCATTTCGATCATCCACCCGAGCCAGATCGATGAGGCCAATGCGGCGTTTACGCCCTCCCCCGAAGACATCGCCTATGCGCGGGAAGTGCTGGCTGCGTTTGATGCGGCACGGGCGCGCGGCGAAGGCGCGATCGCGTTTCGCGGGCAATTGCTCGATTTCCCGATTGTCGATCGCGCGCGCCAGACGGTTGCTTTGGCCAAATCGCTCGGCGCGATCCAATAAACGCAGCGAGGCACGCAGATGGTTGTCAAACCGGGCTGGGAGGGGCGCTTTTTCGAGGATTTCGAGGCGGGCGATGTGTACCGCTGCCGGCTTGGACGGACAGTAACGGAGGCCGACAACATCTGGTTCACGCTGCTGACCAACAATACCAATCAGATTCATTTCAACAATGAATTCGGCAAGAAGACCGAGTTTGGCAAATGCCTGATCAACAGCGCGCTCACGCTTGCGATCGTCGCGGGCATGGGAGTCGCGGATGTCAGCGAAAACGGATTTGCACTCGGCTGGGATGAAATCAAGCTGCCCAATCCGCTGTTTGCCGGCGATACGCTCTATTCGGAATCGGAGGTTCTGGAAAAAAGGGAATCCCGGTCGAAACCGCAATGGGGAATTATCAAGGTCAGGACACGGGGCATTCAGCAGGACGGCAAGGTGGTGATTGATTATGTCCGCAGCGTGATGGTGTGGAAGAAAGCATTCGCCCCGCACCGGGACATTTTTCCGGAAATAAAAGACTGATGGCGAAGCAACCCCCTTCCGAACCGCGGCGCGCCCTCGACGGCGTTCGCGTGCTTGCGCTTGAAACGTCGCTGTCCGGGCCGCACGCGACGAAGCTTCTCGCCGATATGGGTGCCGAAGTGATCAAGGTCGAGCGTCCCGATACCGGCGATGTCATTCGCGGCTGGGATAGGGCCGTCCACGGATTGTCGTCCGGCATCGTCTGGATAGGTCCCAATAAAAAAAGCCTTGCGATTGATGTCAAAAAACCCGAGGCCCAGGAAATTCTTCAGCGGCTGGCAATGTCGGCGGATGTCGTGCTGGAAAATTTCGCCCCCGGCGCCGCCGCACGCATGGGATTGGGGGCGGAGGAATTGCGCGCAAAAAATCCCCGCCTGATCTACTGCTCGTTGTCCGGCTATGGCCAGGACGGACCATATCGCGACGTGAAAGCCTATGATGCCCTGATCCAGGGCGAGGCCGGGCTGATCATGACGACCGGATTCGAAGACCGCCCGGCGCGCGTTGGAATCTCGGTCACCGACCTGATTTCATCCATGTATGCGGCCGCCGGCATCCTCACCGCGCTGTATCAGCGTGAGCATACGGGTGAGGGGCAGATCATCGATGTCT
>JANWHR010000282.1 GCA_025450355.1 Micropepsaceae bacterium | reverse complement strand
CCGCGCAATCCAGGATTTCGACCAGACGATCCGGCTCAATCCCGACATTCCGGAAGTGTACGATCTCCGCGGCGTGGCCCATTGTGCTGACGGCGATGCGGATCGCGCCGGGGAGGATTATGAGCGGGCGATCATGCTTGATTCCAACTATGCGCCGGCCTTTGTCCATCGCGGCAATCTGTACAGCGACAAGGGCGATTACGATCGCGGCATCCGGGACTATGACGAGGCGATCGGTGTGGACCGGCGGGATGCGGAAGCCTGGCACAGGCGCGGAGAGGCATATTTCAGAAAGCAGGATTATGTGCGCGCCGCCGGCGATCTGGATCAGGCGCTGAAATTGGCCCCGGACAATGCGGACGCCGTGTGGCGCCGCAGCGTCACCCGTTTCGCCCTTGGCCGGTTTGCCGAAGCAGCCCAGGACGCAGAGCGCATGGTCCGGCTCAATCCGGATTTTTTGTACGGCAATCTCTGGCGCTACATCGCCAGTGCGAAAAACGGCACGGCAACGGCGGCCATGTTGGTGCCATCGTCCGGCAAAATCGATGTCTCGAAATGGCCCGGCCCGGTCCTCGCGCTGTATGCGGGGGCGCTGACGGCAAGGCAGGTCAGCGACGCCGCCGACCGGGCGGGCGGCGGCAAAAGCGGCACCAACTATCCCTGTGAAGCCGCCTTCTACATCGGTGAGCTTCGGCTGCTGCGGGGCGATTCAAAGGACGGCAAAGAATCATTGCAGGGCGTCGTTCGAACCTGCCCCCATAGCTTCGACGAATACCACGCCGCAGTGGCGGAATTGGCCCGGCTGCAGTAGCGCCGCGCGTTGAGCAGGCCCCGGATCGCGCTTCGTTTCGCGTCGCCTGTGCGGGATGAGAGTTTTCCAGGGCTCATTCTGCGTACTGCAAATTGAGGTGCAAGGGTGCAAGAGTGCAGGGACAAGGCGGCGTTTTCGCAATCGAACGTGCAGCATCAGGTGCAGGAATCATGCGGCTTCGACCGATCGGGGCAGGTATCGCCCCGGAGCGGCTTCGATTGTGGTGCCGCTTTGCCGATAAACCTGTTGATGAGCCTGCCGTTCATGGCTTCACCCCCTCCGTCCATACGCAATTCCAATCTTCGCGCTATTGGGTATGTGCAGCCGCAGACATGAGCAATGGAGTGTTTCGCGAGAAACACAGGGTTGACTTTTCGAAGTCATGCGCCAAAGCGGACGTGATCGGGCGGGTTTTGTTCAGCGCGGATGGGTGTCCCGCGACAACTTCCGGGCAACCCTTTTTCACTGCAAAATGAAAATTGCACAATCAAACTCCGACCCCGATTTCTCCATCACCGATCTCATGATCTGCCGGTTGTTGGTCTGGCGACTTGCTGCACGGCGGGTGAACCCATATATGACCAGTATTCTGGTCATGAGGTGAACCGTCCATGTTGCGCGTGAATCTGGCCGAGGCGAAGGCGAGGCTGAGTGAATTGCTCGACAAGGTGGAAACGGGCGAGGAGGTCATTATCACCCGTCGCGGGCGTGAAATCGCCCGCATTCGCGGCGTCGCAGTTCAAAAGAAGCCCGTACCGGTGGATGAACTCGAAGCGTTTCGCGCCACCATGCCCCGTATGAGGACATCCAGCGCAAAATTGCTCCGGCAGTTGCGCGATGAAGGACGCTGAGAGCGCGTCGCGCGCGTGCTTTACTTCGACACAAGTTTTCTGGTCCCGCTGGTTCGTCCGGAAGCAAGAAGTCCTGCGATTTCGGCCTTTTTTCGCCGGATGAACCCGGCCGGGCTGGCAGTGAGCCAATGGACCGCGGTTGAGTTCTTTTCGGTCATGGCCCGTGAGGTCCGCACCGGCGCCATGACCTCTGACGCTGCGGCGCGAGCGAATACGCGGTTCGAGATGCTTCTCGCCGGTTCCTTTGTGGTGATTCTGCCCGACGCGGCGGATTTCGACCTTGCGGCGCGTTATCTGAAAGGATTTGAAACCGCATTGCGCGCGGGCGATGCCCTTCACCTGGCGATCGCGGCGAACCGGGGCGCTTCAGCAATCTACACGTTGGACAAAGCGCTTGTGGTGGCGGGGAAAATTCTTCGCCTGCCGGTCTCGGCCGGAATCAAAGTCTGACCCATTTCGATCCGTGCCTGCCTCCCCGCACGGCGTCGAACGCTTGACTGTGGATTTCGCCTAAGCAATTCGCCTAAACCCGGGCCTGCCCCAAAGCTATCACAGCTGCTGTCAACGGCAGCTTGCGGTAGAGCCGCACAGGAAGAGTTTGGGGCCGCTCATTTATTCCTACTCTAACCCCAAACTCGTGACTTCACCCCCTCCATCCATACGCAATTCCAATCATCGCGCTATTGGTATGTGCAGCCGCAGACATGAGCAATGGAGTGTTTCGTGAGAAACACAGGGTTTACTTTTCGAAGTCATGGATCGCAGCGGACGTGACGGGCGGCGGCAAAGGCGGCACCGGTTAGGCCTGTGAAGCGGCGTTTTACATCGGTGAGCTTCGGCTTCTGCGGAATGATGCAAAAGGCGCCAAAGAGTCGTTGCAGGGCGTGGTCAGGACCTGCCCTCACTCATTCGACGAATACATCGACGCAGTGGCGGCCACCGCAGCGGTTAATCCGGAGATACGCGTTCGTCCCCGATTAAAAAAAGCGCACGCTGGTCCAGTAGTGTGATTGTGCTTGCTCGGGAGCTTCTGACTTGGCGCCTTAGGTATCCAATCGACCATCGAAGTAACGCCTTACGGCAACGCGAAGGCGTAAATTCCGCTGGAGGTGACCGGGGGCGCCATCAGTTTGCCGGTGACGCGGAGGGGGCCGGTGGTGAGGGACTGGCCCTGGCCGGTGAAGATCATCACATACTGCTTGCCGTTCACCGCGTAGGTGATCGTGCTGGTCATCACCATGCCGCCGACCACCTGCTCCCACAGGACTTTGCCGCTGTCGGCATCGAGCGCGCGGAAGCGGCGGTTGAGATCGCCGAAAAACACCAGCCCGCCCGCGGTGACGAGCGCCGAACCATTGGTGCCGGCGGCCTGGGAATAAATCACTTTCATCTCGCCGGTTTCGACATTGATCTTGCCGATGTTCATGTATTTGGCGGGATCGGCGCCGGGGCGCAGGATGCCTTCGCGCGGGCCCCAGCCGGTCGGGCTTTCGACATCGGCCGTCATCGACAGGCACTGATCGTGGACCGGCACGTAGAGCGAATTGTTCTGCGGGTCATAGGCCGTCTGCATGATCGCGCGCGTGTTGTGGTAGCAGCCGATGATGTGGTCGCCATCCTTCCTGAACAGCTTGTCCGGATTGGCACGTGTGATGCCGCTCTTCACGTCGATGAAGTTCATGTTGATGTTGGGATCGTCGAACGGGAACGGCCGGGACCAGAGGAATTGTCCAGTCGCCTGTTCCACTGCGAACATGCCGCCGCCTTCGGCCGTGGTCAGCACAATGTCGTGCTCGCTGCCCGGTTTGATCGCGGGATTGATCCAGCGCACGAATTTCGGATCGGGTGTGACGCGGGTGTGGATCAGGATGCGTTCGTGATTGTGGTCGGCGTCCCAGTCGTCGCCCGGCAGTTCCTGGTAATACCAGGCGAGCTTTCCCGTGTTCACGTCGAGGGCCACGGTTGAATTGCTGAAGAGATCGGCGGGCGCGGAAATGGAGACCGCATCGGCCGCGCCTTGGCGCGTGAGACGCGTGTAGGGATTGGGATTGGCAACGCTCCAGTAGAGCGTCTTGCGTTGCGGATCATAGGAGCCGGCCTGCCCCCAGGGGCCGGCGGCACGTTGCCCGACCGGCATGTTGCCCCAGGTGTCGCCGCCCAGTTCGCCCGGCGCCGCGGTGGTGTAGAATTTCCACAGCAGTTTGCCGTCGCGCGCATCGTTGGCGGCGATGAAGCAGTTTTCGCGTTTGGCCTGTTCGCAGGTGCGGTTGGAAATGACCTTGCCGTCCGCGACCAGAATCCCGCCCGCCTGTTGCCCGCCGTTGTCGAGCTTTGACTCCCAGCGCTGCTTGCCGGTGCGCGCGTCGATGGCGACCATGAAGCCGTCGGGCGCGGCGAAATAGATCATGTCCTGCCAGATGGCGAGGCTCTGTTCCCGCGCGGCGGTGCCGGAGACGCCGCGCGGATATTGCCGTTTGTAGTCCCAGATCAGGTCGCCATTGGTCGCGTCCACAGCCTGAATGCTGGCGCCCGGCGCGAACAGATACATCACGCCGCGATAGACGATGGGGGTGGATTCCTGCGTGCCGTTGGGCAGGCCGCGCGCCCAGGCGAGGCGAAGCTGCCCGGCATTGCCACGGTTGATCTGGTCCAGCGGGCTGAAGCGCTGTTCGTCATAGGTGCGGCTGACCATCAGCCAGTCGGCGGGATCGGGATGTGCCAGCGTGGCGTCCGTGACGGGGATGAAGTTTCCGGCCGGCGCGGCGCCCAACGCAGACAGGGCGAGCAGAATGGCAAGCGCGTGGCGTGTACGCATGGGGGTGGTCCATGGGATGCGGTGCGGTGCGAGGGTAACGCGTAACGCGCGGAGTGAACAGGTTGAGGCCGGTGGCATTTTCCCCCACCCGAAATTTGCGAAGAGCAAATTTCGTTTCCGCGCTGGAATCGCCTTTGAC
Organism: Micropepsaceae bacterium; assembly: GCA_025450355.1. Taxonomy (GTDB): domain Bacteria; phylum Pseudomonadota; class Alphaproteobacteria; order Micropepsales; family Micropepsaceae; genus CAIYRG01. The sequence goes on along the minus strand of JANWHR010000282.1, from coordinate 2,191 downwards.
GATTCCGACTGCGCTACAACCCCGCAAGGGGGAGGCGGAGTTTCGGGATTGCAATGCGGGCCGTCCGCCGCCGCGCGGAAGTGGCGCTGTGGCGCGCCACGACGGCTGGAAGCCCGCGGTACAAGATTTAGTGGAGGAGTTTGCGCAAAAGCCGGGCGAGGGCGGGGACGAAGCGCGGGCGAACGAGGCGGCTGTCGTACTGGCCCATGCGGCGTTCGTTTTCGGAAAGACAAAGATCGATCAGGCCGCGGGCCGTGATCGGCTGCCCCATCTGATTGGCGCCGGTGAAGGTGAAATTGGAATAGCGCGAGCCTTTGCCAGCACCCGCGGCGATGGAAATCCTCTGGGCAAAGATGAATGCCCAGACCGCGATCACATTCAATTCAAACCAGATACGCTGAATGATATTGAGATTGCGGCGATGCCAGGCCGCCCAGTTGATGAAGAACAGGATGTGGCGGCTTTCTTCGTGAATGACCGGCTCAAAAGTTTCGACCAGTTCTTCGGGAAAGAATCCGGAGCGTTTTGCGATTTCAAACAGCCCGAAGGCAAAGAAACTGTCGATACATTCGCTGTATCCGGTCAGCATGAAGGCCCATGCGGGATTTGTGGGCGCGGTCACCGGCAGCGACTGCACCGCAATGTCATAGGCCTGCAGCAGGTGAGACAGCACGTGGCGGTGACGGCGCTCCTCGAAACCCACCAGCGCGATGGCTTTCTTCAGCAGCGGATCGGCGAGCGTCGTGGCATAGGAGGCGATGTTGATCCCCGCCTTGTCTTCGGTTCTGACCGCAACGTCCCAGATCGGCAGCGCGGCCAGACGTTCGCGTTCCGCCGCTTGCAGCTTCGGCCAGTCCATCACGGCGGGCTTGTATGGGTTGAACGTGTCGAAAAGCGTGCGGCAGAACAGAACCTTGTGGGCATCGCTGCCCAGACGAACAGCACTGACCGGAACGTCGATATCCGACGTGCCCGTGAGGTCGGGAAAGGCCAGCGCAGAATCGCCCATGAGTGAGAACCGATAGTATATTTGAATCCCCGGACAGATCGTCACCTATTACACAGGCACAGGCAGTTCAAGACGCCAAAAGCGGAGAACCCTGGCCGCCGCGTAGTGGCGAATGGCAGACCGGACGTGACGCCCATGAGCCGGTGCAGGGACATCACGCCGGCCTCCCTCAGGCGGTGCGATCAGAAATCGGGTTTGAGGGCGGTGGGGATTGGGGCCACGTCGTAATTGTAAAAGCCCACGTTACTTTCTTCGCAGAGATACTCTTCCAGCGGCCGGGCGATCCGCTTCCACCGCTGCACGCCGGTCCAGGGCCTGGTGAACGCGCCGGGATCTTCCACGCGGACAGTCGCCTGAAGGATATTGCCGCCCTCGATCAGCTTCCACCGCTCGACGACGTGGATTTTGTCCGTATGCGGTGTGCGGTAATTGTCCACGAAGGTCTTGTCGTTCAGGCCGATGGTGTCCACCACCAGCTCATCGCCTTCATAGTGCCCGACCGATTCGCCATACCAGCTATGGCCGGGATTCTGCGAATGCGGCACGTCCATATAGATGTGGCGGACCTGCGTGTTCAGCTCGTTGATGACGGTGATCTCTCGCTTGCCGTAATAGAAATGGATCGGTTGCACGCGGGTATAGACGGTGAATCCGGGCACGCCGGCCGGCCAGCAGCGTTCGCGCCCGATGAACGGCACCTTGCCCGCGCGAACCTCGGCATTGGCCTTTTCCATCTGCGCTTTCACCCAGGGCAGCAGGATCGGGTTGCTGGTATCGGCAATGCGATAGGTCGGCTGCCGCCCGTTGCCGTTCGGAACATAGGGCCGGTCTTTCGGCGACATCACGGGGCCGGCACTGCCATCGGATGGCGGCAGGAAATCATCACCCGTCGGACGGTCCGGGACCCAGGACGTCTGGGTGTCGGGGGCAAGATCGCGGATCGAAACGTTCTTCGCCAGCGCCGCAATGTTGCCGTCGTTGAGGAAATTGTTCTGTGCACTGGCCGTGGAAAGGATCGCGCACGCCGCGCAGGACAGACCTGCCATCAAAAGCCCGCGGGAATAGTTTGACACCAGCCTGATCTCCTCCTCCACCCCTGGTGGTTTCTACCGCCGATTTGTGAGGCGGGACAGGGGGGCGAAGGCGGCTGTACCAGGTTTCAACACACCCCCACCGCATTTT
>JANWHR010000281.1 GCA_025450355.1 Micropepsaceae bacterium | reverse complement strand
GCAGCCATCGGCATTGCCGACCGCAATTCGCTCGCGGGCGTTGTCCGCGCCCATGACGCGCTGAAACAGCTCGGGAGGGAAAGCGAAGGGCCGGTCCCGCGGTTTCTGATTGGCGCGCGGCTGGTGTTTGACGGCGGCACGCCCGACATCCTCGCCTATCCGGTGGACCGCAAAGCCTATGGCAACCTGTCGCGGCTGATCACCACCGGCAAAATGCGCGCCAGCAAAGGCGAATGCAGCGTCACACTGGACGATCTACTCGCCTGGCAGGACGGATTGCTGCTGATCGTGATGCCGCCTGCCCTGTTCAGCCGGGGCAATATGGAGGCCTGCGCAAACGCCGTGCAGCGATTGCGGGCGCAGGCGCCGGGCCGCGTCTGGCTTGGGGCCGCCATGCTGTACCGGAAAAGCGACCGGCGGAAACTGCGCGAACTGGGCACGCTTGCCCGCGCCTCAGATGTTCCGCTGATCGCGCTCAATGACGTGCTTTACCACCTGCCGGAACGGCGGGCGTTGCAGGATGTGGTCACCTGCATTCGCGAACATGTCACGCTGGACAGCGCCGGCAAACGGCTGGAAGCCAATGCCGAACGCCATCTGAAAACACCTGCGGAAATGGCGCGGCTGTTCCGCAGCGCGCCGGATGCGATTGCGGAGACGATCCGTTTTGCCTCACGGATCGAATTTTCTCTCGATCAGCTCAGCTATCAATATCCGGACGAACCGGCGCCGCCCGGCAAAACGCCGGATCAGCATCTAGCAGACATCACCTGGAAAGGCGCGGCCAGCCGCTATCCGGACGGCATTCCGGACCGGATTCGCGCGACCCTGACCAAAGAGCTGTCGCTGATCGCGGCACTGAAGATCGCTCCCTATTTCCTCACCGTCTATGACATTGTCCGGATCGCAAACGAAAAACAGATTCTCTGTCAGGGGCGCGGTTCGGCAGCCAATTCCGCGGTCTGTTATGCGCTCGGGATCACCGCAGTGAACCCCGCCGAAATCGATCTTTTGTTCGAGCGATTCATCTCGGCCGAACGCCGGGAGCCGCCCGACATCGATGTCGATTTCGAGCATGAGCGGCGCGAGGAAGTCATTCAGGACATCTACCGCCGCTACGGCCATGAACACGCCGCCATCACCGCAACCGTCATTACCTATCGCGCGCGCAGCGCCATCCGCGAGGTCGGCAAAGCGTTCGGCCTGACCGAAGATGTTACTGCGGCTTTGTCCAGTGAGTTTTCTTTCCGCGAGCGCGAAGCGCGAGACGAAGCGGGCGCGGGCCCATCGGCGTCACTGCGGCCCTTTGACGAGTCAACGGCACCCTCCACCGCTTCGCGGTTCGCGAGCGATGCGCCGGCGTCGCCGCATTCCAAACAGATGTCGCGCAAAGCGCGACCGGCCCCCGTAAATGGGGGAGGAGGAACGATTGCGTGGGTGATCCGCCATGCCAATGAGCTGCTCGGTTTTCCGCGTCACCTGTCGCAGCATGCCGGTGGGTTCGTGCTGACACAGGACCGGCTCGACACCATCGTCCCGATCGGGCCTGCGGCGATGGCAGACCGCACCTTCATCGAATGGGACAAGGACGACATCGACGCGCTCGGGATCATGAAGGTCGATGTTCTGGCGCTGGGAATGCTGACCTGCATCCGCAAAGCTTTCGACCTGATTGCGGCGCATGAAAGCCGGGCGCTGACGCTTGCGACAGTGCCGCGCGAGGACCCTGCGGTTTATGACATGCTGTGCCGCGGCGATGCGATTGGCGTATTCCAGGTGGAAAGCCGGGCGCAGATCAACATGCTGCCGCGGCTTCGCCCGCGCGAATTTTATGATCTCGTGATCGAGGTTGCGATTGTCCGCCCGGGTCCGATTCAGGGCGACATGGTGCATCCTTACTTGCGGCGGCGCAGCGGCGCGGAAGCGGTGGAATTTCCTTCACCCGCGCCGGAACATGGTCCTGCGGACGAACTTTATCGCGTGCTGTACAAGACCAAAGGCGTGCCGCTGTTCCAGGAACAGGCCATGCGGCTGGCCATTGTCGCGGCGAAATTCACGCCGGATGAGGCCAACGGGCTGCGGCGCGCCATGGCCACATTCCGCAACAACGGCAGCATCGAGCGTTACCGCGCAAAGCTGATTTCCGGCATGACCGCGCGTGGCTATACGCACGATTTTGCCGGGCGCTGTTACCAGCAGATCGAAGGTTTCGGCAGTTACGGCTTTCCGGAAAGCCACGCCGCGAGCTTTGCGCATCTGGTCTATATTTCCGCCTGGCTGAAATGCCATCATCCGGCGGCATTCGGCTGTGCGCTGCTGAATGCGCAGCCCATGGGCTTTTACGCCCCGGCCGAGATCGTGCGCGATGCGCGTGAGCATGGCGTCTGGGTGCGCGCTCCTGACGTCAATTTCAGCGCCTGGGACAATCTGCTCGAACAGGGCGAAAACGGCCTCGCCATCCGGCTTGGTTTCCGCCAGATCGGCGGTTTTCACCAGGATTGGGCAGCCGGGATCACGGATGCGCGTAGCCGTGGGTTTGCCGATTTCCGCGATTTCACCCGCCGGTCACATTTGCGCAAACCCGCGCTGATGATACTCGCGGAAGCCGATGCATTTCGTTCGTTCGGGCTGGACCGGCGCGAGGCGCTTTGGGCGGTGCGCAGGCTTTCGGGCGAAGACTCTCTGCCGCTGTTTGCCGCGCGCGATGAAAGCGATCAGCCGGAGGAAGTGACCGCGCCGTTACCGGCCATGCCTCTGTCCGAACAGGTGGTTGCGGATTACCAGTCGCTGCGATTGTCGCTCAAAGGCTATCCCACCGAATTCCTGCGCGCGCGGTTTGACGGTGAACGGATCATCCCCTGCCGCGATGTCGGGCTGGCGAAAGATGGCGCGCGGGTGAGATGCGCGGGCGTCGTTCTGGTGCGCCAGATGCCTGGTACGGCGGGCGTCGTGTTTGTGACGTTGAGCGACGAAACCGGCATCTGCAATGTGGTGATCTGGCCGAAACTGTATGAGAAATTCCGCAAGGAGATTGCCGGCGCGAGACTCATGCTGGTCCAGGGAAAGATCCAGCGCAGTCCCGAAGACGTGGTTCATCTGGTGGCGGAACGGATTTTCGACCGCACGGCCGATCTCGATCTGCTCTCCGAATCCCCGATGCCGCAGATGCCAGGACATCTCGACAATATTCTCGATCCGCGCAACGACCCCCGCGGCCTGCACCGCCATCCGCGCGAAATACGGATTCTTCCCAAATCAAGGGATTTCCATTGATTTTTCCTTCCGGCTTAAGGGGGAAGTGGCGCCGAAGGCGGCCAGTAACTCCACGTGCTGAGGCCTGTCCCCTCCCCAAAATGCTTTGCATTTTTGACCCTCCCCCAAAGGGAGGGTTGGATCAAAAGTCGGGTTTTGGGGCGGAGGGCACGTGGTAGTCGAAGACGTTGAACTGATTGTTTTCCGCGCAGATTTTCTCTTCGAAATCCTGATCCACCCGGCGATAGCGGCGCCGCGCCGTCCACGGTTTGTAAAAACTGCCCGGATCATCGACGGTGAATACCGCCTCCATGGTTTTACCGCCATCGATCAGATGCCAGCGCTCTACGACGTGAAGATTTTCGGTATGCGGCGTGCGGTAGATGTCCACCACCGTTTTGGCATTCAAACCGATCGTATCGATGACCAGCGAGTCGCCTTCGTAGTGGCCCACTGATTCTCCGTACCAGGACGGTTTCAAATTCTTCGAATGCGGGATGTTGAGATAGACATGACGGACCTGATTGTCCTCGTGCCAGAACATCCATACTTCGTTCGGCGTCTGCAGGAACACGATCGGATCCGGACCGCCATAACCCATGAAAAACGGCACACCGGCCGGCACGCAACTCGATTGCGCCGTAAATGCGCTCTTCTTCCCGGCCAGAATTTCGTCGATGTCCTGTTTCATGTGGTCTTTCACCCAGGGCATCAGATTGGAATTCGTCAGGTCCGCGATACGGAAGGTCGGCTGTCCCCGGCCATTTGGCACGAACGGATGGGCCGGATCGCTGCTGACCGGCGGAATGGTTCCGGGGACGTTTTCGTAACCAGGTCCGCCGCCGCCCATTCCCACCCAGCCAGCGAAATTCGAGGAAAAATCCGGCGGGCGCGAGTTCTGCTGGGCGCCCGCAGAAAGCGGAACCACCAGCGTGCAAATCGCCGCAGTGAATTTCGCCAGACGAGCCACCCGAAGACTTAATGTTTTCATCTCACCCCTCCACCGGCCGGCAGGCAGTTTCGCACGAATTGCGAGCGGTTTAGAAGTCCGGCCGCGCTGCCCTCGGAATCGTGCCGAAGCTTGAGCCTTCCGGAAAATCGCGGTTGTTTTCGGCGCAAACGACCTCGTCCATCCCGGTTGTGGCTCTGTCCTGCGTGTATTCGGCGATCCCACTCCAGGGCCCTGTAAAGGCGCCCGGGTCGTCCACCGTGACGTTGACCTCCATGGTTTTGCCGAAGGGCGTGACTAGCGGCCGGTAGCGTTCGGTCACATGCAGCAACTTCGTATGCGGTGTGCCGAAGGGATCGACCGCGGACATTTTATGCGCCATCACGCCCACCGTATCGACCACCAGGCTTTCACCGTCATAATGGCCGATCGACTCGCCATACCAGGACGGTTTGATCCGCGCAGAATGACGACGGGTCAACCAGATGCGGCGGACTTGATGATCGCGCTCGTAAAGTATTTCCACGCGATCGCCCGTCTGCAGAAATTGCACTGGCCCGATCAGATTAACGGCCTGCGGAACTCCCGACGGCCAGCAGCTGTCGTCCGCGGTATAGACATGTTGCAACCGCATTTCCGATAGCGCGTTGCGCCGGACGATGTCGCGCGTCCAGGGTTGCAGCACCGGGTTGTTGAAATCGCCGGCCCAGACATCTTCGCTGGTCTCGAGCCGCTGCACCGGTTTCGCATCGGCCATGCCGTTTACAGGATCGAGCCAGAGATCGCCCGTGCGCAGCCAAAGCCCGGACAAATCGGGGACGGGTGCTGCGGCGGCAGGGATTGCGATACAGCACAAGAGAAGAGCTGCCGTGGTCCGGACGATACTCACTGGCCAGGTTCCTGACTCGGAAACCGGATTATAATCCCGTCTTTTGTTTCGACAGCAGAGAATCGGGCTTGTTGTTCACAGCGGAAGCGGTTTCCATATGGTCTGCATGATTGCTGCCCCACCGCCGTGATGTGACGCCCCATGCCCCGAGATGATGCACGTGACTGGATGTGGTCGCAGGCCGTGGAAATGCTTTCGCGGGCTGAGCGGATACACCGCGAATTCTTCCGGCCGGCCGGGTTGCCAGTCTGGGAACCGCCGGCCGATGTGCTGGAAACGCCGTTTGAGGTTCTCGTCTTTGTGGCCCTGCCGGGCGTAGCGCCAGAGCAGGTCCAGGCGGTGATCGAGGACAGCCACCTTTTGATTTCGGGTACAAGATCGCTGCCGCCAGAGCTGCGCACGGCGACCATCCATCGCCTGGAACTGCCCCAGGGAAGGTTTCTGCGCCGGATCAACCTGCCGCCAGGGCGATATGCCAATGTGCGGCCTGGAATGGCCGAGGGATGTCTCCTGATCAGGCTGGAGAAGCTGGACCGTGGCTGATGCAGCGATGAGAAGCGCGAGTGAGCCCACCCCAAGCGGTGGGCGGGCGGCTGTGTTTCCGCCGCTGCCGGTTGATGCGCTGATCATTGTACCGGTGCGGAACACGGTGCTGTTTCCGGGCATGGTGTTTCCCATCACCATCGGCCGGCCCAAATCGATCGCCGCGGCGCAGCAGGCTGTCCGTGAACAGCGCCAGATTGGCATTGTCATGCAGCGCAACGCGGAAACGGCCGACCCTGTCCCGGTGGATATGCACCGCATGGGCACTGCGGCTACGATCGCGCGCTATGTCACCGCCGCCGATGGAGGCCATCATATCGTCTGCCAGGGAGATCAGCGCTTCCAGATCACGGAATTCCTGGAAGGCTGGCCGTTTCTGGTCGCACGCGTCCTCCTGATCCCCGAGTCGAGTGCGCTGACCGCGGAAATCGAGGCGCGCTTTGTCGCGCTGAAAGGCCAGGCCGTCGAGGCCATTGAGCTTCTGCCGCAAGCGCCGCCCGATCTTGTCGCCGCGATTCAATCGATCGATTCACCGGCGCTTCTCACGGATCTTTCGGTCGCCTATATGGACGCCGTACCGGAGGAAAAGCAGGAAATTCTCGAAACCATCGATCTTCCGGCGCGAATGCAAAAGGCATCCCGCCTGCTCGCCCATCGCATTGAAGTGCTGAAGCTGTCGCGGGACATCGCGCAACAGACCAGAACTTCGCTTGATGAGCGGCAGCGCGAGGCGCTGCTGCGCGAACAGATGGCCACGATCCAGCGCCAGCTGGGCGAGGGCGACGACGCGAAGGCGGCCGAAATGGCCGAACTGGAACAAGCCGTCGCAAAAGCGCAGATGCCGAAAGAAGTCGAGGATCAGGCGAAGCGCGAGTTGCGCCGGTTGCAGCGCATGCCCGAAGCGGGCCCCGAATACGGCATGATCCGCACCTGGCTCGACTGGCTGACAGAATTGCCGTGGCAAATTGCGGAAGAAACTCCGATCGACATTGCCGAGGCGCGCCGGATTCTGGACGAAGATCACTACGACCTCGAAAAAATCAAACGGCGCATTGTCGAATATCTCGCGGTGCGCAAACTGGCGCCGCAGGGCCGCGCGCCAATCCTGTGTTTTGTGGGCCCGCCAGGTGTTGGCAAGACCTCGCTCGGCCAATCGATTGCGCGCGCGATGAACCGCAAATTCGTTCGCGTCAGCCTCGGCGGCGTGCATGACGAGGCCGAAATTCGCGGTCACCGGCGCACCTATATCGGCGCGCTGCCCGGAAACATCATCCAGGCGATCCGCAAGGCGGGCGCCCGCACTTGCGTGATGATGCTCGACGAAATCGACAAGCTGGGCGCCGGAATTCAGGGCGATCCGGGTGCGGCGCTGCTCGAAGTTCTGGATCCCGCGCAGAACAACACATTCCGCGACAACTATCTCGGCGTGCCCTTCGATCTCAGCCGCGTCGTCTTTCTGACCACGGCCAACCTGCTGGATACGGGTCCCGGCCCGTTGCGGGACCGCATGGAGGTGATTGCCCTACCCGGTTATACGGCCGAAGAGAAACTGGAGATCGCGAGGCGTTATCTGGTGAAGCGCCAGATGGACGCGAACGGGCTGAAACCGGGTGACGCGGAAATCGGCGATGAAGCGATCCGCAGGATCATCGGCAGCTACACGCGCGAAGCGGGCGTTCGCAATCTGGAGCGCGAAATCGGGCAGGCGTTGCGGCATGCCGCGGTGCGGATTGCCCAGGGCGAGAGCGGCCCGATTCCGATCGCGCCGGACGATCTCAAGGCGATTCTCGGATCACCGCAGTTTGAAAACGAAGTTGCGATGCGCACCAGCGTGCCCGGAGTGGCGACGGGACTCGCCTGGACGCCGGTGGGCGGCGACATCCTGTTCATTGAAGCCACGCGGGTGCCGGGCGGCGGCAGGCTGATCCTGACCGGACAGTTGGGCGAGGTGATGAAAGAAAGCGCGCAGGCGGCGCTGAGTCTGGTCAAGAACCGGGCGGAAGCGTACGGCATAGACACCACGCGTTTTGAGAAATCGGACATTCACGTGCATGTGCCCGCCGGCGCAGTGCCAAAGGACGGGCCGAGTGCGGGCGTTGCGATGTTCATCGCTCTCGTGTCGCTGATGATGGACCGCAATGTGCGCAGCGACACGGCGATGACGGGCGAGATCAGCCTGAGAGGGCTGGTTCTGCCGGTGGGCGGAATCAAGGAAAAGGTCATTGCCGCGCACCGCGCGGGACTTCCTCGCGTCGTTCTGCCCGCGCGCAACCGGAAGGATTTTGACGACATTCCCGAAACGGCGCGCAAGAGCATGGAATTCATCTGGATCGACCGCGTGGACGAAGCGGTAGAGGCGGCCCTCGAAAGCGGCACAACGCCGGAAGTCGATCGCGGCGCGGTGCGCCATCTGATGCAGGCGCAGCCCAGCGAGTAAGGCGAGGCTGGAATCGGCTGTCGCAGCGAGTGTTACAAATTCATCCGCCAGGGGGAGCGGTCTGCCCAACTTTTTAAGGCCGCCGCCGCCCAGCTTGTTGTCTTGTCCGTGTGGCACTTGTTGCAGGCATTGGGAATCTTCAGGCGGTCCGTCTCGGACGGCGTGATGAAATGGAATGTGTGGCTGCGCACATTCACATCCGCTATCGTCTGTTCGATTTCCGGCATATGGCAGGCAACGCATTCGCTGCCGGTGCTGCCCGGCTTGTGATGCGTGTGCTCTTCAATGGAAGCCGCGTGCGGCCCGTTTTGCGTGTTTGCGCCGTGGCACATCAAGCAGACCTGGTTCACTGGCCGGCGCAACATCGCGTCGTTCTCGCTGCCATGCGGGTCATGGCAACTGAAGCAGGTCACGCCTCGGGCGTACATCAGGCTCTGCACGAAATCGTTTCCCTGCATCCGGTTCTTGTGCGCCGTACCATCGGGGAAATGCGTGAAGGTAAGATCGCCGGCTTTGTGGTCCTCAAGCGTCCAGTAGTCCGATAGTTTCAGACCCATATGGAAGCCGACCGGCCAATCGTAATAACGGCCGCCAATCGGATTCTTCAACGGCCTGCCCTGCGAATGGCACTGAATGCAGGTGTCGTTCGCGGCCACGAAATTCATGCGCGCAGGATTAAGGATATTATCGCGCGTGGGCTGGCGCACATGTTCACTGCCCGCCCCGTGGCAGCGCTCGCATCCGACATTCCATTCCGTGACGGTTTTGGTCTGGATGTTGTAATTGACCGAATGGCATCCGTCGCATAGCGGCCCCGTCGGCCGCATCATATTGTCCGGCGGATACATCGGCGCCCACCAGTCGGCATCGTTTGGAACCATGTAGGGCCGCCACATTTTGTGCGCGACGTCCCACTGCGCCGGAAAGGGAAAGTAATCATCGCCGATTTTGGTGAAGTAGCGCTGCTTCCATTTGCTGCCGTAAACCAGCGCGATATCGCCCCTGGTGAATTTCACCAGCGGATTGGACTGTGACAGGTCCGGTATAATCGCGTCCGGATGCGTCTTCGGGTCGCGCACGACATTGGCCATGCGCGTTTTGCTCCACCGGTCGTAAATCTCTTGGTGGCAATTCCGGCATTGCGCCGAACCCACATAGTGCGCGTCCGGAACCGGGCCGGTTCGCGCCACCGCGAGCGCTGGCGAAATCGGCGCGACACCCGGCAGATTGCGCATATAGGCAACCAGTTGCCACAGCTGCGCATCGGGCAAATGCCACGCCGGCATGGCGGTGTTCCGGATGCCATTGCGGATGTGATAAAAAACCTCGCCGTCCGGCATGGTCGAAACCACATCGCGCAGCCGCGGCGGACGCGGATACATGCCGGCGCCGATTTCCGTTTTCCCGTCCCCCGCATAGCCGTGGCAAATTTCGCAGTCCTTGCGGAACAGGTCGCGTCCAGCCGTGAGCTGGGCAGCGGGTGGATGAATCCCAAGCGGATTCGCGCGGCGCTTCTCCGCATCCGGAACGCTTTGATGCAAAAGCCAGGTGGCGATGTCCTGTTCCATCGCCGAGGGTTCGCGGTCCGCAACCGAAAGTCCGGGAAGCATCAGCCAGTAGAAGCTACCAACCATTGCGGCGGTCACGGCTGACAGGACGGACAGGACGGCTACGCGGTGCCGGTTTTTCATTTCACGAATTTCCCCCATTCGAATGGAAAAACCTAACCCCGGCAAACCTCTGTATCGATGCTGGTGTGATCAATCCGCCCATCGATCCCGGGACGAGCAATCCTGCCGGCGAACGTCAATACAGGCGGCGTTTGAGGCTGCGCAGTCGTTTTGCCTGTGGCCAAACTCGGCAAAAAGAGCAGTTGCAGCGCAGCGGCGCATGCGAAGCGGGTCGTCATGTTTTCCTTCCGATGCTCATCGTCATGGTTCTTCTGCCTGCCTTAGCCGGTTGATGAGCTTCGTCGCTGAAATTGACGCCTGCTTGGCGATGTTCGGGGCGACAGCGCCCAGACGCTCTGCAGATCGGTACAGGCGCAGCGCATGAGCCGGGTCGGCCGGCACACCACGGCCGGTCTCATACAATTGCCCCAGTTGGTAAATCGCGGCCGCTGTAGAGGCGTCAGGCCTGGCATCGCGCTCGAACGGCTGCAGGCAAATGGCACTTTCCCTGAACCGGCTTTGCGAGACCAGGGACGAGCATCGGGCGACCAGCTGCTGGCGGTCAGAGGTCGCGGCGTTGGCTTCATCCCACGCGCAAACGTATGATTGCGCAAGTAGCGCCAACAGACACGAAACCATCATACGTCCGCCCAACATCATGAGATCCCCTCATCGTTGCTTTACGCTTACTGCGCGTCGTAGATCAAAATTTCGCCCGGATGCGCGGCATCCTGGCGGCGGGTTGCGATGATCAGCTTGCTCCATTCGGGCACGAACCACCCGGTCTGAGCGCCCCAGCCGGTGGGATAGCTTGCGACCTTCGCGTAACGGTTCGCATCCACCTGCCGGATCACCTCAACAAACCCCGGTGAAGGCGCGCGCTCGTCGGCCCCGCCCACCGCCCTGCCGATCACATAAATCCGGTTTCTCGCTCCGTCATAGAACATGTCGTCGGAAAAGACGGCAGGATCGAGCGGCAGATTTGCGACTGGTTTTCCGGTCTCAGTGTCAAATGCAGCCAAGGCCGCCGGACCGCGGCAGGCGACGAACAGACGGTGATGCGCTTCGTCAAGCTGCATTGGAAAGTTGTCTGAGCAGCCCGTCGCCGGCCAATGCGCAGTGGTTTTGTTGGTTGCCAGGTCTGAAACCTGTATTTCCATTTTGTCAGGAACATTGATGAAAACGCGGTTACCGTTCTTTTCCAGCTGGAATGATTCGGGGTGCGCAGCGGTGGGAATTCGTGCAACGATCTTCCCGGTCAAATCCAGAATCGCGAGAGCGCCGTCGCCCTGCTGCCGCTCCGCCTTGCCGTACAGGAATTTTTCTCCGCCATAACCGGCCAGCACGTGATCGCGGCGCATATCGAAGCGGACATTGTCAGCATCCTGACCCAGCTTCGCGGTTCGCATCAGCTGTAAAGTCGCGCCGTTGAACACCTTCACTGTTCCATCGCCACCCGAGGCGATGAACAAACGCTTTCTGGTCCCGTCATAGTATGCGCCTTGTGGCTCATCGAGATCGGGGATGATCGCCACGCGCTTGCCGGCACGCAGGTCGATAACCTCGAGCGTGTGATTGTCAAAGGCGGTAGCGAATATCCGCTGCCCGTCAATATCGACGGCCATATGGTCCATACGCCCGTTGACGTTCGGCAGCGGAATACGCGCAGAAAGCCTCAGGGGCGCCGTTCCCTGCGCGGTTGCAAGAGCCGGCGCAAGAATAAGAGCGAGACAGAATGTGAATGCAGCCTTCATGTCCACCTCCTGCAGAGGAATCGAAATCAGCAAATATTCTGTCTCGTCAGTTCGATTTCACTTTGCGGGCCGCCGGGCGGGCGGCTCGCAGTTTTCGGAAGAGGCCGTACAGATCGTTGAACAGGACCGAACCTCTCGCGACTCGTTCCTCGTCGTTCGGCGTATCGGTGCAGATGCTATCGATGAGGGTCTTTATACCGGCCGTTTCCTCGCGCCCGAATTTGCGGTCCTTCAGATCGATGTCGTGAACGATTTCTCCGATCAGCCGGAGGGCGTGATCCTCAATCCCCGTACGCCGGAGCAGCACTTCAAAGCTGCAACGGTCGCCTTCATGTGTGAATTCGGCATCGAACATGTCGAACCGGAGTTCACCGGCTTCAGGAACGTAACCTTTCGCGACCACAAATTTGAAAGACGCCGAATGATCGATGAATCGCCTGATCATCCAGGCGCAGCCAATCCGGTCGATATGCACTCCGCGCCGCGTCACCCAAACGCGGTCCTTGAGATCCTGCGCGCTCATCAGTGGCGATTCATGCATGGCGTGTTCCCTTTCACCCGGGAGAAGACTGCGGTGCAAGCCGCTGATCAGACTTTCCGTCGTGAGACGCCCGGTCGCGTCGAAAAAATCAATCGCTACCGTCTGGGAGTAACGGGCTTTTAATTTCACAAACTGGGCTTTCAGTTCGGCACGGACTTCAGATGGCGCCGGGGCGGCTGTTTCCCGCGCGAGAGAACGCGCCTCTTCCGCGATCTCGGCATAGTCGTTGTCGCGTGCGGCGTTGAAGAGTGCGCGGACATCATCGTCCGAAAGCCCGTCCAACATCTGGGCCTCGCAGATTAGCGCCTCACCTCCAGCGCCGGAAATTTCCTTGAGTAGCCAATCGAAATCTTCCTGCGCCTGTTCGGAGCACGGAAGGACGTATGCAGCGTTCTTGAGCGCCACGGCGCCCAGGGCCTGCAACCGCCGCCACAGTTTAACCCGCAGATACGCGGGTTTCGCAGGCAACTGGTGCAGGAGCAGCAGCCACTTTACCGGGCTTGGCCGCATTTCTCTGGACAACATCAGGCGAGCGTATCATTCTGCCTTCGCAAAAGAAACAGGTGTATCATTGCGGATCATGGAGCACATTCGCGTTTCCTTGCGCCGGGAAGCGGCAGCGCATGGTAAACGGTAATTCGACGCTGATACCGCTGTGGGTAAGTCGCTGAACTGAGGTCTGTGTTTCGAAATGAATGCGCCGGCGGTTGACACAGAACAGCAGTTTCGCACCCTCAAGAGTAAACGGCGAGCGCTGTTGCGTGCCGGTGCCTTCGGACTTCTCGCACTTAATCTCGTTGCGTTCTGTTTCGCCACCTCGCCAAAGGATATCAGCAAGAAAAAGCCGGACGAGCAGCGGCGCAATGCCCGATTG
>JANWHR010000280.1 GCA_025450355.1 Micropepsaceae bacterium | reverse complement strand
CCGCTCGCCGCGGATCTGGTGAATGCCCATTTGCGTTCCCTGGTTTCGGGACATCTGATCGATGTCGCCTCCAGTGATCAGCATACGGTCAAACCCTGGTTCGCGGGGCACGCGGACGTTTCGCCCCCGGCCGTGGACTTCCCGCAACAGGATTACCGGCTGATCGGAGGGCGCACGGATTTTGCCGGAGGGCTCCGCACTGCGGTTGTGGTGTACCGGCATGGCGCGCATATCATCAATGTGTTTGCCTGGCCGCACCGCGGTGGAGCGCAACCGGACAGCGTCACCCGCAATGGCTACCACGTCCAATGCTGGACCAACGGCGATCTCGATTTCTGCGCGGTTTCCGACACGGCCGTAGAAGAATTGTCGGGGCTCGTCCGGCTACTCAAAGCCGCCAAATCATGAATCCGGGGAATAAACCGGCAGCCTGAATGGTCAAGCCCTCGAAACCATCGAGAGGCTGGCATGACTTCCGAATCCACCCTGCATTCGCGCCGCGGTGCATTGAAATGCCTCGCGGCAGGCAGCGCCGGGACGCTCTTTGTCCTTTCCGGCGGCGTTCTCCTTCCCATGGGCCTGACCGAGGCTGCCGCCCGCGATGCGGGATCACAAACTGCGGGCACGCCGTTGTTCGTCCAGATCAGCGACAGCCATATCGGGTTCAAGGGTGAGGCGAATCCTGACGTACCCCAAACCGTCAGGCGTTCCGTCGATCTGGTCAACCGGCTTCCGCAGCCGCCGTCACTCGTCATTCATACCGGCGACATTACCCATCTGTCGAAAGCGGAAGAATTCGATCAGGCACAACAGTTGTTTTCCGCAATCAGGGCGGGTGAGCTTCATACGGTTCCGGGCGAACACGACGTCATCGATGGTCCGGGCAAGGAGTATTTTGGCCGGTTTGGGGCCGCGTCGAACAACCGGGGTTACTACAGTTTCGATCACGGTGGCGTTCATTTCATTGCACTCAACAATGTCATGAATTTCAAACCCAATGGACTGGCCGCACTGGGCGATGACCAACTGTCCTGGCTCGAAGACGATTTGCGGGCCCGAAGCGCCAGCACGCCAATCGTTGTGTTTGCGCATATGCCCCTGTGGTCCGTATACGAGCCGTGGGGCTGGGGAACCGGAGACTCGGGCCGGGCGTTCAGCGCGTTGCGCCGCTTTGGATCGGTGGCCGTGTTGAACGGTCACATCCATCAGATCGTGCGGAAAGTGGAAGGCAACATCACCTTCCACACCGCGCGTTCAATGGCCTATCCCCAACCCGCAGCCGGCGAAGGCTCCGGACCAGGGCCCCTGAAAGTGCCGGCCGATCGCCTGCCCGGGATGCTCGGTGTCACCAGCGTCTCGATCGTGGGTGATCACGACGCATTTTCGCTTAGCGACGCGACGCTCGTCTGAAAACGAAACGGCGGCGAGATGATCGCCGCCGTTCTGAACTTCTCCTCTGAGGCCGGCGCGCCCGCGCGTGCGCTTTGGCGCCCCGGGCGGGGGGTGCCTACGCCTTGTTGGCCTTCACGCCTTTCAGCGAACGATAGACCATCTTCACCATGTTATCGTCCGCCTGCTGATTGGTGTGCAGTTGGGCGCCAATCTGCGCCAGCGGCTTGTCGGCGATTACCTGGGCTTCGGTCTTCCCGGTCATGTCGTTTTTCACGGCATCGCGCACGCGCACGAGCAGATCATGATAGGCCTGGATGTCGGCATGGGTTGCGAGCGCGCCATGGCCAGGCACATATTTCGTCTGGTCGTTGCCGAGCCGCAAATAGGTTTCAACGGTCGAGATGATCCCGTTGATGCTGCCGCCATTGGCGTAATCAATGGTCACATAACGGTTGCCCGTGCTCACGACATCGCCGGTGGAAATCACATTGGCGGCCGGGAAATAGACATAGGAATCGGTATCGGTATGGGCGCTTGCCGGATGATTCACAAACGCGCTCTGGCCTTCGACCATCAGCTGCAGGCCTTCCGTGGTGTAGGTCTTCACCGGAAGGGCGGCTTTCTGAACCGGCGCCGTCTTCGCCCCGGACAGACCGTTGGTGGTTCCGTGCTCGAGGCGGAGCAGCAGATTGCGATGTGCGACCACCTCGGCGCCGTCTTTCGCGAAGCCCGCGTTGCCACCCGTGTGGTCGCCGTGGAAATGCGTGTTGACGAGATATTTGACCGGCTTGCCGCCGCAGGCGCGGTCGACCGCCGCCTTGATCTTGTCGTGCAACGGGGCGAATTCGCCATCAACCTGAATCACGCCGTCCTGACCGCAGGCGACGGTGATGTTTCCACCCTGTCCTTCCAGCATGTAGAGATTGTTGCCGAGTGGCGTGGTCTTGATTTGAACTTTTGAAAAATCCGGCTGGCCCTGTGCGTAAGCGCTCACCGCGATGAGGCTGACCGCTGCGGCCAAACCGGCTGTCCATGCAAGCTTCATTGTGGAATCCCTCCTGCTTGGGGCTGCGGATGCGGGGACGCCGTCCGATGGCCCATCGGTTCCGGCACTGGTTATAGCGCCTTTTCGGCAAAACTTGCGAGATGTAAGCGGCCTTGTTACCCGCGGGCGTCCTCGCCGCATTCCGAAACGGCCGAGATTCCGCTTACTCGCCTCCCGGCGAAAGCCCGTCCCGCGGCAGGAACTGCAAATCGGCTTCGCGTTCCGGGCTGCGCAGCCGGCCAAAGCGCATCCGTTCGCCGATGTCGCAGCCTTTCTCGTACGGCTGATGGCCGGCGTGGGACATCTCGCCCGCCACCCTGATCAGCGGCCGGCCGGCCGGCGATGCGCTGGAGATTTCCTGGATCAGCTTGCGCCGGAGCGCCCGCTCGAGATCTTCAAACCCGCGCGCGACCTGGATGAATGCACCTGGTCCGCCGATCACGCAGCCGGCATAATATTTGTCGAGATCCGGAAGATAATAGATGTCGAATTGATCCGCAGGCGTCATGATCGGCAGGCCGTTGATGATGATGCCTTTGGCGAGCGCTTCATCGCGCGCGTGATCGACCAGGTGCCCCTCATTATTGGGACCATCGCCGGAAATATCGATCATCCGTTTGTCCGCGGTGTAAGCGATGGTATCGAGCAAATGCCCGGCC
This sequence comes from Micropepsaceae bacterium, assembly GCA_025450355.1. Lineage (GTDB taxonomy): Bacteria > Pseudomonadota > Alphaproteobacteria > Micropepsales > Micropepsaceae > CAIYRG01. Next base: position 2,396 of record JANWHR010000280.1, on the reverse strand, counting down.
AGTTCGATGCCGCTGCTGATCGACGTGTTCACGCCCAGCGTGCGCGGCGCCGCCTCAAGGATGCCCGCGAAGGCATCCGCGCTCGCTTTGTCGTGCACGATGTGCCAGCCGGCAATCACCTTGTACGCGCCAATCGTCGCGAAATCGATGTAAGCGACCGCGATGCGTCCGCGCGGCGCGGACTGAATCGCACGCACAACCTCGGGGCTGCGGAAGGCAGTAATGGCGCCCTGTCGTTGAAACCGCGCCTCGTTTTCATCCACGCTGTAGGAAACATCGGTCGCGATCACGAGCGCGAGATCGACTTCTTCGCCTGGCGCCGCGCCGCCCGGTGTTTGCAGAAAACAGCAACCGGCTATCACTGCTGCGGCCAGCGTGATCTTCCGGCTCATTTTGAAAGCGGCCATCGGTCCCAATCCTCCCGTCCGCTCTGGATCAAAACGATAAACCCGCAATGGGGCAGCGGGCAATTGCAAATGACGCTTTGCTGTGGCGCATCGCGCGACAAGGGCGTAATGTTTGCAACAGATCCCCAGCTGCCGCCGAGGAGGAAAACACATGCGTGCAGAAGACAACAATTCGTCCCCCAACCGCCGCAACATCATTTCGGGTATCGGCGTCGCAGCTGCAGCCGTTGCGGCCAGCTCGTTGCGCAGCGCGGCCGCTGCCGAGGGCGAGAACCAGTTCTGGAACAAGGATTACACGGCGAAAAAGGGCGCGGTGAACCTCGCGTTGTATCGCCGGCGGATGAAAGCTCCGGCCCCGGGCGACAAGCCGCTTCCCGTCGTTCTGATGGTCCATGGCTCGTCCATCTCCGGCATGCCGAGCTGGGACCTGCATGTTCCCGGCGAAGAATATTCCGTGATGAACGTGTTTTCGCGCCTCGGTTACGACTGCTGGGTGATCGATTTTGAAGGCTACGGCAAATCCTCGGTCACGAGTGGCAATTCCGATATCAAGAGCGGCGTTGCCGATCTCGAAGCCGCCGCGCCGCTGATCGCCCAGGAAACCGGTCAGCAGAAATTCAACATGCTGGGCGAATCATCCGGCGCGCTGCGCGTCGCCGCCTTCGCCGCCGCGCATCCGGAACGCGTCGATCGCGTCGTGCTGGGCGCCTACACCTATACCGGCAAGGGCTCCCCCACGCTGACCGAGCGGGCAAAGAATGTTGATTTCTATCGCACGCACAATCGCCGCCCGCGCCCGAAGGAAATGATCGAATCGATCTTCACGCGCGACAAACCCGGCACCTCGGACCCGCGCGTCGCGGCGGCCCTGGTTGCCGCCGAATTGCCGCTGGGTGACTCCGTTCCAACGGGCACCTATCTCGACATGACCTCAAAGCTGCCGATCATCGAGGCGTCGCTGGTGAAGTGCCCCGTGCTGCTGTGCCGCGGTCAATATGACGGCATCGCGACCGAAGAAGACATCACCGATTTCTTCAGCAAGCTGCCCAATCCGGACCGTCAACTGGCGATCCTTCCGGGCATGGCGCATTCCCTGACGCTCGGAAAGAACCGGCAGCTTTACTGGCACGTGGCGCAATCATTCCTGTCAATGCCCAAGGCCCAGCTGGTCTAGCTTTCCTTCGCCCAGCGCGGGGCCCCGCGCGACTGCGCATGCGCTTTTGCACCCGCGTTCTGGAAGCGTTGGGTGAGTTACGCGTCCGCCGCCGCCGATTCCCGCGGCGCCGGTTCAGCCGGCTTCGGCTGCGATGAATCGGGCAGCGTGTCCAGTTCGCGCACCGGCACGGTGAAGGCCATGATCGCGCACAGGATCGAAAATCCCACCATGCCCCAGAAGGTGCCACGCAGGGCGTAATCCAGCGTGCTGTGCAGTTCCGGCGCGGCGGCCCCGCCCCCCAGCATGTTTCCGATGCTCTTCAGCAACGCCTGGATTTGCTCCGCAGTCAGACTGTTGCCGTGGCCGCCGGCAAAGTAGATCACGGCAAGATTGAGGATCGCACCGAGCGCGGTAACGCCGAGCGTGTTTCCCAGCGTGCGCGCGAACAGCATCGAGGCGGTCGCGCTCCCCCGCTTTGCGTGTCCGACGCTGCCCTGGATCATCACCATGCAGGTGATGTTCAAAAGCCCCATGCCGAATCCCATGAATGAGGGCCCGATCCCCATCATGAAAGGCGGCGTATCCGGAGTGATGAGCAGCAGGAGCGCCGCCCCGACCGGAATGAGAACGGCGCCCATTCGCATGGTCCAGCGCATCGACAGGCGTTTGACGATCCGCCACGACGTGGCGGAGGCCATCGGCCAGGCGAACAGCATCGCGGACAGCGGTATTCCGGCGAGAATGGCGGGCCGCCCCTGCACCGCCTGCATGTAAACCGGCAAAAAAGACGTGATGCCGATCAGCGTCATGGTGCCGAGAAGCAGCGCGGCGTT
>JANWHR010000279.1 GCA_025450355.1 Micropepsaceae bacterium | reverse complement strand
ATTGTGAGTGAGAAATTGCATCACCTTCTCGCGCGGTGCCGCTTTCAGTCGGGCGAGCGTGACATGGGGTGAAAATTTTCGCGGCTCCGGCGGAAGCCCGATGCGCTGCAACGCGGTCTCCACCTTGCGCTGCAGATGCAGCAGGGCATCATTGTTCTTCACGCCCGCCCACAGCGCGCGCGGGTTCCGGCCACCGAACTCGCCCACGCCGGAAAGCTCCAGCGGAAAAGACGGCGCACGGATGGTATTGAGGGTATCGTCGATGTCGCGGGCGACACTCTCATCGACTTCGCCGATGAAACGCAGCGTGAGATGCAATTGCCCGGCGTTGCTCCAGCGCGCACCCGGCACGCCGCCCTCAAGCGCCAGCAGCCGTTCGCGCACGGAATCCGGAAGATCGAGGGCGACAAAAAGGCGGATCACGCTGACGTCAATGCGCGTTCTGGAATGGCAGGCTGTGGCGGAATCCGATCACCACCGCGACATAGAGCCCGGCGCCCAGCATTCCCGCGATGACAAAGGCGACCACGTCGGTGAGCGCACGTCCGGGTAGCGCCACCGCATGCCCCAGCAATTGTCCGATGATGAAGCCCACTGCTGCTGCACCCGCCGCGGCCAGCACCGGAACAATCGCGCGTTTGAGTTCGGGCGTGACCACCAGAACCGCACGCCGCCGCGCGAGCCATGCGAGAATCCCGAGATTGACCCAGGCGCCGATCGAAGTGCCGAGCGCGAGTCCCACCACGCCGATATGCGCCCCCCACACCAGCAGCACTTTCACCGCGATGTTGGCCGCGACCGACAGCATGGTGGCGCGCACCGGGGTTGCGGTATCGCCACGCGCGTAAAAGGATGGCACGACGCAACGCACCAGCACGAAGGCCGGCAGTCCCACGCCATAGGCAACCAGTGCTGCGGCCGAGGTGTCGGCGGCGGTGAAATTGAATGCTCCGCGGGCAAACAGGGCCCGCATCAGCGTGTCGGGAATGATGAAGAACGCGGCGATGCAGGGCAGCGTGAGCAGCATGCCCAGAATCACCGCACGGTTCTGGGCAATGCTTGCGCCCTTTTCGTCATTGACCGCCAGCCTGGACGACATCTCGGGCAGCAACACCGTCCCCAGCGCAATTCCGATGATGCCCATCGGCAACTGGTTGATCCGGTCTGCGTAATACAGCGCGGTCAGATCGCCGGAGGGCAGGAAGCTTGCGATCACCGTGTCGATAAAGAGGCCGATCTGGACGCTGCCGGCGCCGATCGTGGCATTGCCGAGCGCAATCAGGAATTCCTTCACCTCCGGACGCCAGCGAGGGATGCGCAGCCGCAGATGAAGGCCGGCGCGCATCGCCACCCACAGCATAAACAGCAGCTGGAGCATTCCGGCGATCAGCACGCCATAGGCCGCGGCATAGGCCGCATTGGGAAAGCGCCGCGCCAGCAGCAGGGTCCCGATCATTCCCACGTTCAACAGAATCGGCGACGCGGCCGCCGCGCGAAAGCGCGCCACGGCGTTCAGCATGGCCGAAAGCTGCGTCACGATGGTGATGCAGATCAAATAGGGAAAGGTGATGCGCGAGAGCCGGACGGCGAGGTTCACCTGCGCCGGATCATGGGCAAAGCCGGGGGCCATCACCTCGACGATCTGGCGCATGAAAGCCATCGCAAGGATCATCAGCACGAATTGCGCCACGAACTGCCAGGCGAAGACCGCGTCGGCAAATTTTGCCGCCTGCGCGCTGACCTGCGCGCCCGACCGCGTGACCGCGGCGGCATAGCGCGGCAGAAATGCCGCGTTGAATGCGCCTTCGGCAAAGATCGCGCGAAAATTGTTCGGAAAGCGGAACGCCACGAAAAAGGCGTCCGACATCGGGCCTGCGCCGAGAATCGCCGCCATCAGCACGTCGCGGATGAACCCGGCAACGCGCGATACGGCGGTGAAGCCGCCAACCGATGCCAGCCGCCCAATCAAGATGCGTGTTTTCCCTTCGACTGCTCAACCAGCCGAATCACCATGGGCGTGATGTCTTTCACGATCAGATCGACGCCCTTCGGATTCGGATGCAGGCCATCGGCCTGCAGCAAATCGGCATGGAGCGCCACCCCGTCGAGGAAAAACGGGTACAGCAGAACGTGGTACTTTTTTGCGAGCGCCGGAAAAACGGCGTCGAATTTTTTCGCATAATCCGCACCGAAATTCCGCGGCGCCTTCATTCCCGCCAGCAATACGGGAATGCCGCGGGCCTGAAACCGGGAAACGATGGCATCGAGATTCTTTGCCATCTCGTCCACGGGAAGGCCGCGCAGCCCGTCATTGGCGCCCAGTTCCACGATGGCCGCATCGGGCGCCTGCTTCGCATCTTCCAGTGACCAGTCAAGCCGCGCGCGGCCGCCGGCCGAGGTGTCGCCCGAAACTCCGGCGTTGATGACCGTCACAGCCAGGCCCCTGACCTTCAGCGCCTGCTGCAGCACATTGGGAAAATCGTCACCCGGCGGAAGGCCATAGCCCTGGGTGAGGCTGTCCCCCAGCGCCAGAATCCGGATCGGCTGTCCGGCGGCATGGGCAAATCCGGGCGCCACCAGCAGCGCCGCAACAATTGTCTTGAATGCGATTCGCATGGTCATTATCGCCTGCCTGCATCATGCCAATCATCGCCAACCGGACCGCTTCGGGCAAACCGGAACAGCCGGCCATCCAGATCACGGATGTGCATCTGACTCTGGCGAGCACCGCCGGCCCGGTGAATATCCTGAACGGGATCACGCTGGCCATTCCAAAAGGCGAAGCCGTTGCCCTGCTTGGCCCTTCGGGCTCGGGCAAGTCCTCTTTGCTGATGGTGGCCGCCGGACTGGAAGCCGCGACTTCGGGCCGGGTCGCCGTGGCCGGCCGGGAACTCACGGGCCTGTCCGAGGATGCGCTGGCGCGCTTCCGCCGCGAACATGTGGGAATCGTGTTTCAGGCGTTTCATCTGGTACCGTCGATGACCGCATTGGAGAATGTCGCGGTGCCGCTGGAACTCGCCGGGGTAACGGACGCATTCACCCGAGCCCGGCGCGCGCTCGAAACGGCCGGATTGGGACATCGCGTGAGCCATTATCCGGGCCAGCTTTCCGGCGGAGAACAGCAGCGCGTCGCGCTCGCGCGCGCCATCGTGCACGATCCGGAAATTCTGTTCGCAGATGAGCCCACGGGGAATCTCGATGGTGCGACGGGTGCGCAGGTGATGGAACTCCTGTTCGCACTGAAAGCGCGTTCCAACGCGACTTTGTTCCTGGTCACGCATGAGGAAGCTCTGGCGCATCGCTGCGACCGCACTTTGCGGATGAAGGACGGCCTCATTGTGGCGGATTCGGCCGATGTGCCCGCGCCACCTGCGGCAGAGGGCGTCCGGCCGCTCGTAGCGCGGGCCTCTGGCCCGCATGCGGCCGGGGACGGCCGCGTTACGAGATGACGATGTGGGGTCTGGCGGCACGCTTTGCCCGTCGCGATTTGCGCAGCGGTTTGGCCGGCTTCCGGATTTTTCTGATCGCACTCACACTCGGCGTTGCCGCGATCGCGGGCGTGGGTTCGCTGGGAGACGCCTTCCTCACCGGGCTGGCGGAGCATGGCCGGGCGCTACTGGGCGGCGATGTGCGAATCCAGCGGTTCTACCAGCCTGCAACCGCGGCCGAACGGGCATTTCTCGCGCGTTTTGGCCGGGTCTCGGAAATCGCCACGGCGCGCAGCATGGCGACCAATGCTGCGGACCGCAGCCGGCGCACACTGATCGAGCTGAAGGCCGTCGATGCTGCCTATCCTCTGGTTGGCGAGCCGGTGCTGTCGCCGGCAATGCCGCTGTCGCGCGCAATTGCCTGTGATGCAAAGCTTTGCGGTGCGGCGGTTGAGGATGCGTTGCTGACCAGGCTTGGTCTCAAAACCGGTCAACTGGTGCACGTTGGCAATGCGGACTTTGTCATTCGGGCCGTGCTGCTGTCGGAACCCGACCGCGTCGCCGGGGGATTTGTGCTTGGGCCACGGCTGATGGTTTCGCACGAGGGGTTGCAGCGCTCTGGCCTGATCACGCCTGGCAGTCTCATCAACTGGTCCTATCGCGTCGCATTCACCGGCCAGGAAACCATTGAGGGATTCCGCAAGGATCTGCTGGCGGCGTGGCCGCAATCGGCGTGGGAGATCCGCGATAGCAGCAATGCCATTCCCAATGTGACCCAATTCATCGATCAGGCCACGATGTTTTTAACTCTGGTCGGCTTGACCGCTCTGGTGGTCGCAGGGATTGGCGCCGGGCAGGCGGTGGAAGCATTCCTGAAGGGAAAGCGCACGACGATTGCCATCATGAAATCAGTGGGGGCGGAAAGCCCACTGATCTTCCGGATTTATACGGTGGAGATCGCCGCCGTCTCTGGGCTGGGCCTGATCGCGGGAACCGTTGCCGGAGCGGTCTTTCCGTTCGCGGTGGCTTATTTCTTTGGCGACCGGATTCCACTGCCCGCGCATTACGCCCTGTACGCGGGACCGTTGCTGGTTGCGGCTGGATTCGGGGTGCTTTCGGTTGCCGGATTTGCCCTGCCGCCGCTGGCGCGCGCCTGCGACATTGCACCGGCCGGTCTGTTTCGCGATCTGGTGGCGCCCGTCCGCGTTTACGCCCGCTGGCGCTTCCGGGTCGCTGCCGCGGCCGCCTTCGTGGCCATCGCCGCGCTTTCGATGCTGGTCTCGCCGCGGCCCCTGTTCAACCTTGAATTTCTTGGCGGCGCTGTGGCGGTACTGGTGGCCTTGCGCCTCGCCGCTGCCGCGCTCCGGTGGGGACTTGGACAGCTGACATTGCAGCGGCCCCAATCGGTCCGGCTGGCGATTTCAAGCTTGACCCGGCCCGGAACACCAGTAGGCGGTACCATGGTCGCGCTCGGGCTCGGGCTGACACTGCTTGCGGCCGTCGTGCTGACGCAGGCCAGCATGGAATCCGAGGTGCAGGACCAGTTGCCCGCGCATGCTCCGAGCTTCTTCTTCATCGACATTCAGCCGGATCAGATTATGCCGTTCACCAAACTCGTCACCGGCTTTCCCGAGACCGGCGACTTCAACGCCACGCCGATGTTGCGCGGACGGGTGGTGAAGCTGAACGGCGTGCCGGTTGCAGACGCCCATATCGCCGCGGATTCGCGCTGGGCGGTGAACGGCGACCGTGCGGTGACTTACGCCAGCACGCCTCCAAAAGAAGCGAAAGTTGTTGAAGGACCGTCGTGGTGGCCGGCGGACTACCACGGACCGACCCTGGTCTCGTTCGATCGCGAACTGGCGCGCGGCATGGGGTTGAAAATCGGTGACACCATCACGGTGAACATCATCGGCCGCGACATCGACATGCGCATTTTCAACCTGCGCGACATCAATTTCCGCAGTGGCGGCATGAATTTCGTCCTGATGGCGTCGCCGGGAGTCGTCGATCGGGCGCCGCATACTTTCCTGGCCACGGTTCGCACCGCACCCAACCGGGAAGAGGCGATGTTCTCGGCGATCTCGCGCGCGTTTCCGACTGTGACGATCGTGCGCGTGCGCGACTCCCTTGCCCAATTGGGAGAAATGCTGCAGGCGCTGGCCAACGGAATCGAAATCGCCAGTCTGGTGACGATCTTTGCCGGCGCGCTGGTGCTGGCGGGGGCAATTGCGAACGGGCACCGGGCGCGGCTTTACGATGCCGTGGTTCTCAAGGTCCTCGGCGCCACACGCGCCAAACTGGCCGGCATTTATGTCCTGGAATACGGCTTGCTGGGACTGCTGTCCGGGCTTGCCGCGCTTGTGATCGGCACCCTCGCCTCCTGGAGCGTGGCGAAGTTCGTGCTGGACGTGCCCTTCATCTTCGCGCCCGGAGCGGTGGCCCTGACCATTGCGGGCGGCGCCATCGGGACGATTATTCTTGGCCTCACCGGCGGCTTTTTCGCGCTGTCCGAAAAGCCTGCGGCAAGGCTGAGGAATGGTTAAATATCGGTCATGGCGAGGGGCGCATCTGCAAAGGTCCGGAATCAAACTTCCGTGCCTTGATGTTGCGGTTGCGAAAGCCGATATTAGGCGCGTTATTCCAGACTGAACTCAGGAGTTTCGCCGCTATGGCCGAATACGACAATCGGGTCCGAAGCTACAACCCAGCGGCCACGGCCGCGGTTGATGAAGGCCTCAGGGCCTATTTGCTCCGGGTTTACAACTACATGCTGGTGGGGCTTGGCCTCACGGGCGCCACGGCATGGATGGCTGCCGAGACCCCCATGCGGCAGATCTTCTTTCAGGTCACTCCGCAGGGCGGAGTCGGGCTGACGGGGCTGGGCTGGATCGCGCTTTTTGCTCCGCTCGGGCTTGTCTTCTGGCTCAGCTTCCGCATTCAGCGGATGAGCTTTGCTGCCGCCCAAACCACATTCTGGATCTATGCCGGACTGATGGGTATCGGACTTGCCCCGGTACTTCTTCTCTACACCGGCGCCAGCGTTGCGCAGGTGTTCTTCATCACCGCGGCAACCTTTGGCGCCATGAGTCTCTGGGGCTACACCACGAAGCGCGACCTTTCCGGCATGGGCTCATTCCTGATGATGGGTCTGTTCGGAATCATTATCGCTTCGCTGGTCGGCATGTTCTGGCACTCTTCGGCGCTGCAATGGGTGATTTCGGTCGCGGGCGTGATCATCTTTACCGGACTGACCGCCTATGACACGCAGTCGATCAAGGAAAGCTATTACGTCGGTGACGACGGCACGATTGCCGGCAAAAAGGCGATCATGGGCGCGCTGCGGCT
>JANWHR010000278.1 GCA_025450355.1 Micropepsaceae bacterium | reverse complement strand
GCATTTTCTTTTCGCGCCATGTCATTCTGTGCTTCCAGCAATGCATAGTTCGCGCGAAGGTCGTCGTATTGCCGGTGCATGGCGTCATTTTGACCCTCGAATTCCATCAGCGTCCTCTGATTCTGCTCCCTTTCGTGCTGGAACTCTGCCTGCTGTGCCTGAAACCGGTCGTCTTCGGACTTGTTGCAGTTGGCGATCGTGTCGTTGAGCTTCTGGGTAGCAGCCGCGTCTCCGGGTGAAGTATCCGTGTCCGCTGCGGTCGCAAAAGAAACCTGAGCGACGATCAGAACCACTGCTACGCAGGTAGCAACGACGGTGATGGCGGTTTTCATGCTGATCCCCCGGCTGTCAATTTGCCGAAGCATAACAGGACCTGATCCCGGCAAAAGAATGACGGCGCGCGTGTCACCGGCACTCAAGCGTCATGCGTCGATATTCAGGCTGTCGATCAGTTCGCGGACGGTGGCAGCACCATCAAGAGACCATACGGCATTCGAGATTTGCCGGAGTTGTCCGGCCTTCAGCAGAGTTTTGGCATTGCGCTGGAATTTGGCCTCCACATCGGCGCGAGTCATCGGCCTGCCCATGAAACCCGGAAGGTCATCGACACGCTCCGTGATGACACGTCCGTCATCGAGCGTTGCCGTGACGCTGTTGGGACTTTGGCGCGGAACGAGGGCGGTCATTGACGGATCCTCGCGGACCGTGATCAGCTTCAGGAGCGCGAGCGCCTTTTCATCGCGCAGCGCCTCCGGCGCATAGCTCGCCGCCGTGATCGTGCCGTCGAGCATCGCGCGGGCCACGATGTAGGGCAGGCTGTGATCGGCCGTTTCGGAAGTTTTGGGCGCCCACCTCTCGGGCATGCTCCCGGCCATCAGCCAGCCCATGTGAGTGGATCGCACTTCGATGCTGCGGATGCGGGAGAGATCGCCAACCGCTTTGGCCACTTTGGCCGCGGCGGGAATCGCGGTCTGCGTCTGGGCCTGCGCAGGGTATGACTTCATGAAGCAATCGCGGATTTTGAACCGGTTGCCCCGGCCGCCGAAGCGCGAAGTATCGATCTGCAATGGCCCGGTCACCTGTCTGAAGAATCCCGCTTCGCCATCGAAGATGCGTGGCGGGCCCGTGATTCCCGCGCGCGCCAGAAGTGCCGCGAAAACTGCATTGCGGGCCGCTTCCGGTCCGGCCAGTCCTTTCCAGTTCGAAAGTGCGCCGAGCCGGGTCTGGTTCATCGCGAGATGCCCGCTCAACGCGAGACTGATGGACTGCGCAAGTTTTTCAGGCGGCAGTTTCGTCAGCCTGCCCGCCGCCAGCGCGGATGAAATCAGCGCATAATTGGGATGATCCCAGCCACGGGCATCCAGAGCGCCGGCGTCCATGAAGCGGCACTCGACTTCATAGGCCAGCACGATGGAAAGCAGCAGTTCCGCACCCGATGCTCCGGACATTTCCGCGCACGCCAGGCAGGCGGCGATATTGTCACTGGGATGGCCGGTCTGCCGGCCGACATAGACATCATTGATGTCGTCGGCGCGGATGCCCGCGCCATTGGCGAAGGCCGCCCATTCGACTGCGGCGCGCCGTTTCGTGCCGATGATGGTCGCCGCATTGCCGCCCCCGGCGAGGGCGAGATCACGGACTGCCGAGACCGTGCCCTCGCGAAAGGCAGCAATCCCGCAACCAAGCGAATCGAGCAAATGCAATTTCGCCCGTTCGGTGGTTGCGGCATCGAGATCGCCAACGGCGGCGGAATGCACATAATTCGCCAGCCGTTCCGCCAATGGAGAGTCTCCGGCACCAGATTGCGCCGCGGCGGAAGCGGGTTCACTCGCGCCACGGGCCAGTGCTGCACTTGCAACCAGCGACAGGAGAACGCGTCGATCAAGCTCCATCGTTGCTGAAATCCTGTTCCAGTCAGAAGTCCGGGCTGACCGCGCGCGGCACATCCGCATTCTTTCCGGAATACCACTGGATGTTCTCGGCGCAGGCCTCTTCCGTCCAATCGGCGGGATTATTGCCGCCGCTGCCATAGGTCATTGTTGCGGTCCAGGGGGTTGTGAAAACGGCATCATCCTCGACCGTGAAACGAAGCTGCAGATATTTGCCGTGGCGATTCGCGTTTCTCATCCCGCCGGCGACGTTGTGCTGCTTTGCGTCCCGGGCAAATCCTTCCTTCGCCGCCGCCGGATCCAGCAAACGGTATCGCTCGACCACGTGCAGCGCCGGACTGTGCGGCGTACCGTACCAGTCCACCATGGAATAGGGTCCGATCTTCAGGCCCACGGTGTCGATCACCAGCGTGTCGCCTTCATAATGCCCGATGGAATCGCCGTACCAGGAAGGGACGACTTTTGCCGGATGGTTCTGGTTCATCCGCACACGCCGGACCTGGTGGTCATAGGAATAAAGGATAGTGACTTCGTTGCGCTGTTGCACAAATTGCGTCGGGCCATTGGTCAACACGAAAGGCACACCTTCCGGCCAGCACTGGTTGCGCGGATTCGGATCCCCGATGCCATTCATGCCGAGCTCGCCGTGCTTCTTCACGATCTCCGCGGCGGTATGATTCAGAATCGGATTGGTGTAATCGCCGGCCAGCCTGAGGATGTCGCCGGTTCCATTGGCGCGGCGCGCCCGGTTCACCAGCGCGGTGGGACCCGACGGGAGCGGCTCGAATCCGGGAAGCGTATGCAACCAGATGCCCGAAAGATCGGGAACGGCTTCATCCGCCGCTGACTGTTGCAAGGCGGGCGTCAAAGCGAGCCCCGCAAGCGTGCATACCAACGGGATTGTCCACCATCCCAATGTCATGGCTCCCCTCCTGCCGGGATCTACGCAAAGCCTACACCTTCCGCGTGCAGGTTTGGAAGTGATCGAACCGGCAAACTAGGGCGAGCGCGTCTCCTGCTTCAGATCGGCGGCGAGTTCGTCGGGCAGGATTCCGGACGAGTAATAAGCGACGAATTTTCCCTGGGGGCTCATCAGATAGACGTCCGTCGAATGTTCGATGGAATATTCGGCCCCGTTTTCTTCTTCGGTATTGCCATCAAGATGTGCGCGGTAATAGACGCGATAGGCCTTTGCCGCTTTGGCAATGTCTTCGTCGCTGCCCGTCAGGCCGACAAAATTGCTTCGCGTGGATGGTGGTTTCGGGTCGAATGATGAAAGATAGGATTTGAGTTTGTCCGGCGTGTCGCGTTTGGGATCGACCGAAACGAAAATCGGCACAATCCGGTTCGCGCCCGTGCCGAGTTTGTCCAGTGCCTCGGCTTCGGTCGCCAGCGTTGTGGGACAGATGTCCGGGCACCAGGTGTAGCCGAAGAAGATCAGCATATATTTGCCGCGGAAATCCTGTTCGGTGCGGCGGTGTCCATATTGATCGGTGAGCGTAAAGGGCCCGCCGAAATCGTCAGCCGTGGCGCTCACCGGGGCGCCTTGAGGGCGCAGATCGCCCAGACGCCAGATTGCGCCGGCGGCCACGAAGCCCAGAATGGCCAGTACCGGCAGCAGGATCAGGGGAAGTCGCTTCATGCGCGGGCGCCTTCGAAGCCGCAGCCTTACACGGGACACTTGCCGAGGCTAGTCCATGACAAGTTAGCATCGGCCGTGGACGGCCGCAAATTCCGGCGCATCAAGCCTTACCGGAGTGGTTCACCACGCTGACGGCGGGGCCTAATGCATTCGTTGAAGTCGGCGCCGACACATTTTTCCACTTCGTAGAATCCGGCCTTGAAAAGGTCCTGAGCATTGCCTGCGAGATTTTTGCGCTCTTTGACTTCCGGGTTTATTCGTTCCTGTATTGGTCTGATCTTGTCCATCCGCACGGGAATCCAACCGTTCTTGATAAGCTGGGCCCGCACTTGCGAGATTGGCATTCCCCGTTGTAGCGAAACTTCGGTCGCGGCAGCTGGTAAAGCCAGGAGGGTAATCGTCATCGCTGCGCTCGGCGCAAGCATGCTTGGGTTCCATCGGACCATTCCTGAAGTGCACTCGCGCGTTTAATACAAACGACTGTAGTACCCATCTGTGAATTTTTCGAGCGACCTCGGATATCCTTGCCTGCTTTGACCCTGATTTCCGATCGTGGGCCGGCGCAGGCGGAGTTGTTGGGCATGGATATCGATTTTGGCCGGGCGGCAGCGGATTACGCGCGTTATCGCGCGGGTTTTCCGGACCGTTTTTTTGAACGGCTGTTTGCGGCGGGTTTTGTCAGAACCGGCGATCATGTGCTGGACCTTGGAACCGGGACAGGCGATGTGGCGCGCGGTCTGGCGCGGCGCGGCTGCATCGTAACCGGAGTGGACCGGTCCGAGGCGCTGTTGCAGCAGGCGCGCAAGCTTGACTCCGAAGAAGGTGTCCAGGTGACCTATATGCTTGCGCGGGCGGAGGACACCGGCTTGCCCGCGCACAGTTTCGATGCCGTGACCGCCGGCCAGTGCTGGCACTGGTTCGACAAACCGCGGATGACGCGCGAAGTGTTGCGTCTTCTCAAACCCGGGGGCGCGTTGATCCTCGCGCATTTTGGCCGCTTGCCGCTGCCGGGGAGCGTTGTGGAAGCGACCGAACGGCTAATCCGGGAGCACAACCCCGATTGGTATGAAGGCGTCATTCAGCGGCGCGGCATCAACCGCGATACCGGCATTCAGCCGGACTGGTTCGATGACCTCGCGCGCGCCAGATTTGCCGGGGTTGAGAGCTTCTCCTTCGATCTTGCGACGCCCTATTCGCATGAGGCGTGGCTGGGGCGAATCCGCGCGAGCTCAGGCTCCGGCGCGAGTCTTGCGCCGGATGCGGTCATGCGATTGAACGAGACGCTACGCCGTATGTTGCAGACGCGTTTTCCCGATGAGCCATTGCAAATTCCCCAGCGCGTTTTTGCGCTGACCGCCAGAGTACCATAACCCGCGCCCTAGGTCAGCCGGGCTCGGTGATGGCTTCGAGCGTGATGCGTCCGGTTTCTGGCACCAGCATCTGCGTCAGTACTGCGCCAAGCACCGCCAGCCCCGCCATGATCCAATAGGCGCCGGCGCGGCCGATTCCGGCAAACAGCAGTGGAAAAGCAAAGGCGCTGAGCGCGGCGCCGATGCGCCCGCCGGCCACCGTCACGCTCTGGGCCACGGTGCGAATGCGCGTGGGCGCGAGCTCCACCCCGAGAAGACCTGCGCCCGACACCAGCCCCGGGCCGGTCTGCGCGACGTTGAACAATCCGTACACGGCAAAGCCCAGCAACGGCATGGCCAGCAGCCGCCCCTGCATGAGTGCAAAAACTCCCACCAGAGCCGCTCCGGTGATGAAACCCCAGACTTGCAGCGGCTTGCGGCCGATCCGGTCAATAACAAAGACCGAAAGCAGCACCGAGGCCGGAAGCACGAAGATCACATCCATCAGGAGGGAAAAAGCGACGGGCGCAATGCCAAGGCTTCCCGCAATCAGCGACGGCCCGAAGAGAATGCTCGCATAGACGACAAGATCATAAATCAGCCAGAGCAGCGCAGCGGCGAGTATGGCGCTGGCGTGCTGCGCGAAGACATCCCGGAACCGGCGCCGGTCGGCCGCCGGAATTTCGGCCGAAGTTCCGCTGATCTCGCGGATCACCTGCGCGGCCTGCTCTTTGTCGCCGGCGACGCGCGCGAGAAACCGCGCCGTTTCGGGCATGCGGCGGCGCAGATAAAGGACCGAAAGCGCGGGAATCGCGCCGGCCGCCAGCACAAGCCGCCATTGCAGATCGCCACCCACGCCGCCAGCCTGCAAAATCAGATTGAACAGGCCCGCAGCCAGCGCCCCCAGCGGCCACATTGTGCCAAAGCCCAACCCCAGCGCCAACCCGCGATTGGCGCGATTGACGTGCTCGGCCATGATCACCGGTGACAGGACGTAATCGGCGCCGACGCCAATGCCGAGCAGAAACCGGATCGCGATCAGCCAGTCCAGATTGGGGGCAAAAGCCTGGGCCAGCGCGGTCAGACCGAGGATCAGCACATCATAGCCGTAAAATCGCTTTCTCCCCGCCTGTCCCAGGATGCCGAACAGCAGCGCACCCAGCGCGGCGCCCACCAATGCCGACGAGGCGAGCAGCGCGCTTTCGACACTGCTGAGCGCGGCATGGCCGAATGACGCCAGAATCAATGGCAAAACGATCCCGACCGATGACAGATCATAGCCGTCGCAAAAGACGCCCAGACCGGTGGTCAGCGTCGTCCGCCAATGAAAAAAGCGGAATTTTTGTTCATCCAGAACGGTGAACGCTGGAGCGGCATCCGGAATCATCCGCCCTCCTATGCCCTGCCCATTGCAATTTGTGGAGAGGCCGATGCGATTTAGCCCGCGCCGGACTGCGTCAGATGGGACGTGTCGTTCATTCGCAGGACGCGGAAATTGCCGGCATCAACGCCAATCTCATTGACCGCGCAGGGCGACTGACAAATCCGCCAATATGCCGAGAGCGGCATGTCCAGAAACTGCAGCAGCAGGGCGCGGTTGACGCTCTCGTGGCCCACCATGACGACCGTGCCGGACGGATGGGATTCAAGCACGAGCCGCAGGGCGTCTGCGGCGCGGGCAATCAGGTCCTGCAGCGATTCGCCGCCGGGGAACCGCATCAGCTGGGGGGTGGCGAACCAGGTGGCATAGAGGCTCGGATATTGCTCGCGGATTTCGTCATGGCTGCGCCACTGCCAGGCGCCGTAATCGATGTCCTCTAACGCGCTCAGAGCAACAGCTTTGGCCGCACAGGCGTCCGCAATGGCGTTGGCGGTGGCCATGCAGCGCGACAGCGGACTGCTGTAGATCACGGTTGGGTGCCAGTGCACGGCGACACGTCGCGCGAGCGCTGCCGCCTCGGCCACTCCCTGATCCGTCAGCGGAATGTCCGCTTGGCCGCGAAATCGCTCAGGTTCGATCCCCTGAACATGGCCATGCCGCGCGAGGATGATGGTCAGCACCCGCTATTCACCACCGCCATAGCGGCAGACTTTGACCTTCTCCAGCGTGATCAGGCCATGCCCCATCATCGCATCGATGACCGGCAAAAAGGCATCAATCTTTTCTCCGGCATCGATGATTTCGATCACCATCGGCAAATCTTCCGAAAGACGGAGGATTTTGGCTGTATGCAGACGGCTTGAATGGCCAAAGCCCATGGGGCCGCGCAGCACCGTGGCGCCGGCCAAATGCATTTCGCGCGCTTTCAAAACGATCGCTTCATACAGCGGCCGGTGCTCATAGCGGTCGGACTCGCCAATGAAAACACGCAGCAGAACGGCGTCTTCGGGTATCTGCATGTCAGGTCCCCTTCATTTGACTGAGCGCCGCCGCGGCGATGTGACCAAGCCACACGGAAAGCAGGCATAACCCGGAAGAGGCGACAATGTTTCCCGAAGCGTACAACCACTCATCGTCACGCGCGAGATTCAATGTCTGCAGGCTGAAGGAGGAAAATGTGGTGTAGCCGCCGCAGATTCCGGTGGTCACGAACTGACGCACCGCCGCACCGGTAAAAAGCCGGCCGTCGGGCGCCGTCAGCGTGGCGAAGAAGCCGATGACGAAAGAGCCGGTGACGTTCACGAACAGCGTTCCCCAGGGAAAGGTCTCGCCGAAATGCGAAGCCACCAGACCCGAAAAGAAATAGCGCAGCCCCCCGCCGATTGCGCTGCCAGCCATGACCCAGAAATACATCACCGGCGGACGCCCCGACCCGCTAAGCCCCGCTCCGGAGTACAGCAGCAACGGAGCAGTGGAAAGGGCCGAGCCAGACGCGAGAAGCGCGAAGCGAGCGGCCCTCGGGACAAGGAAATTGAAGCGAGAGAGCGTTCGCGTTGCTCTCTCGCTCCTTGCTTCTCTTCAGCGGATCAGGCGCGCCTTGACCGAGATGTTCACGCCGGACAGCGCGCGTGACACCGGGCAGTCGCGCTTTGCCGTTTCAACCTGCTGCTGAAAGACGCCGTCGTCGATGCCCGGGATTTCGGCTTCGGTGTTCAGCTCAATTGCGGTGATCGAAAAGCCACCGCCGGCTTTTTCAAGTTGGGCCGTCGCGGTGGTGTGAACGCGTTTGGGCTTGTGACCGCTCTTGTCCAGTCCCGCGGCGAGCGCCATCGAAAAACATCCGGCATGGGCCGCGGCAATGAGTTCCTCCGGGTTGGTTCCGGTTCCGCTCGAGAAGCGTGAGCCAAAGGAATAGGCGCCTTTGAACGCGCCGCTGCCCAGCTCCATTGTGCCATTTCCGTCCTGCAACCCGCCCTGCCACTCCGCTTGGGCTGTCCGTGCGACCATCTGTTCCTCCCTGAAGTCAGCTTGTGAAGCCCGCAACCTTTCGCACGTATCATAACGCCGCGATTCCGATTTCGCTCACCTTGCTTGCCGGGCGGGTAACGGAACCCGGAAACGCGCGCGCGGCTCAAGAGTTGTTCCTTCAGGAGAATGCAGCCGCGCCTCACTCCGGGCGCAGCCGCACGCCCGGAGGACCATGCAGCAGATTGTTGAACTGATCCACCGGTACGGCGTGCTGGTGGTGTGCGCGAGCGCGCTTCTCGAAGACAGCGGTCTTCCCATCCCTTCTTATCCGGTGCTGATGATCGCGGGCGCGCTGACTCTGGGCGGTGCATTGGCGCCGCTGGTGCTGCTCGCCGCCGTGGCATCGGCGATGGTGGCCGATGCCGCCTGGTATCTTGTGGGCGTGCGTTTGGGCCCGCGCGTTCTCGGCTTTGTCTGCCAATTGTCGCTTTCGCCGGAATCCTGCGCCCGCCGGACGGAACGCGGCTTTGGGCGCGTTGGCGGCTGGGCTCTGGTGTTCGCCAAATTCATGCCCGGACTTGGGCTGGCGACCATCGTGCTTGCCGGCGTTTCGCGCTTGAGGCTGCACCGGTTTCTGCTGTTCGATGCGATCGGCTCAACCGTGTACCTCGGCATCGCCTTTGGGCTCGGCCGGCTGTTTCACAACGCGATCACCGCGCTGCTTGCCGCATTTACCCGCTTTGGCGAAATCGGTGCGGCGGCTGTTGCCGGCATCGCCGTGACGTTCGTGCTGGTGCGCTGGACCAGAACCCGCAGGTTTGTGGCGCAACTGCGCCGGAACCGGATTTCGCCCGCAGAACTCGCCGGAATCCTTGCCAGCGGCGGACACCCGCTCATCATCGATGTGCGCCCGATGGAAAGGAGGATCCAGGAAGGAATGATGCCAGGCGCTCTGGCGATCATGCCCACGGATGTTTCGATTCTGCGGAGCGAATATCCACCAGCGCAGCAAATCATCCTGTATGGTTCGTCCACGAACGATCTGCATGTCCGGCTGGCCGCAAGAGAACTCGGGAAGATGGGCTTTGCCAGGATTCGTCCGTTGGAGGGCGGTTTTGAAGCCTGGGCCGCCGGAGGCCATCCGGTGGAGTTTGCGGGATGAGCATTTCAGGTTCCCTGATCGGCCGGGAGTGTCGCGGACGTTGTTCCCGGCACGAAACTGCCCGTACCCGTTTGGCGTATCCTTATGCGCAGGTTCGCTGGCGTCGCAGGAAGCAACCGGGTCCGAATCTGCAGCTTTGCCGCGCTCCTGTTGGCTGCCCTGAGGATCGGCCATGACTGCACACCAAGTGGAAAACACGCCGATACCCCGTCTCTACGATTTTCTGCGAACAAATGAACCGGACATCATCGGCGAGTGGTCCAGGCAGGTCCGCGCGCTGTCGCCCGCGCGCGAGCTGTCGGAAAGCGCGATCATTGATCATCTGCCGCAGATTCTCGCGCTGATCGCAGACGTGGTTGAATCCGGTCGCACAGGCCGGCAGGATTCGCGTGCGGACCTTCCCGAAAAACATGCGATCAGCCGTCTGCGAAGGGGCTTTGATCTTGACCAGATCATTGTGGAATACGGTCTGCTGCACAAAACGATTTTCGATCTGTGGGAATCCCGTGCCGGCTCGACGATGGCTGTTGCCGAGCTCCGGAATCTCGATGCCGCCTTCTTTGACGCCATCGAACAGGCGACGGTCCGGTATTCGCAAGCGCGCGAAAAGCTGCTGCGCGCGCTCGACCGGGTGTTCGAACAGGCGCTTGCAATCACCGATCTCGACCGGTTCTTGCAGGAGCTGCTGCAGCTGATCCTCGAGGGAACCGAATCGGCCGACAGCTGCATAATCTTTCTGCGCGAAGGCGATTGGCTGCATGTTCGCGCGGCAGCGGGTCTGGAGCAGGAACTGGTTGGCGATTATTCCGTGCGGATTGGCGAAAGCTTTGCCGGGCAGGTGGCGCAACAGCGACGGGCGCTCGCGCTTCGCCACGCCTCGGAAGATCCGGCGATAAAAAACCGCGTGATCCGCGGTTCGGGTATGCGTGCCCTGTATGGCATACCGATGTTGCAACAAGATGATGTCATGGGCGTGGCGCATATCGGGTCGCGCACTGCCTTCGAATTTTCGGAGGAGGACAAACTGCTATTCCGAACCGTCGTCAGGCGGGCAACGACGGGCATTGAGCGGGCTCAAGACTTTGCCGCGGTTGAGCGCAGTGAGGTTGCCCAGCGATTCCTTTCCGCTGCGGCTCTCGAATTCAGCAAATCGCTGGATTTTGAGGGAGCCCTGGCCAAAGTGGCTCATTTGGCGGTGCCAGTGATTGCAGACTGGTGTGTTGTCGATTGCCGCGAGGGCGACCGAATTCGCCGGTTGGTGGCTGCCCATTCGGATCCGGTGAAAACTTCGATCGCGAGGGCGCTTGAGGGCCGTCATGCGACGGACCCGAACGGCCCAAAAGGCGTCGCGCGGGTCTTTCGGACGGCAAAAACGGAGTGGGCGCCGGAAATCACGGAAGCCGAACTTGCCGCGGGCGTGGGTGATGCGGAGCAGTTGGAAATCCTCCGCGCGATGGGCCTTACGTCGTACATCATCGTCCCGGTTTCACGTCAGGATGAAGTCCATTGCACCATCACACTGGTCACGGCCGAATCGCGCCGCCGCTATTCTGAAACCGATGTCCGCGTCGCGGAGCAACTGGCCGACCGCGCGAGCGCAGCTCTGGAAAACCAGCGCCTGTTCGCGGTGGCCCAGTACGCGGTCGCGGCACGCCAGCAGATCCTCGCGATCGTTGCACATGATTTGCGCAACCAGTTGATGGTCATCGGTACCGGCGCCGCCCTGCTCACACAAACGCGGGAGCCAGTTCAGGCGGATTCGGTCAAGAAAACGTCGGAGCGCATTGTGCAGACGATCGGGACGATGCGGCAGTTGGTCGATGACCTGCTCGACACCGGCGCGATCGAAGCCGGAAAACTGTCGTTCAACCCTGAACCCGTCGCTGTCGCGGCGATCCTGAAGGCAGCGTATGAGAACCATCGGGCCGCCGCGGAGGAAAAGGGGCTGGAACTGAAGGTCGAGCCGGATCGGGGCAACCTGCGCGTCCAGGCCGATTCCAAGCGAATCATGCAGGTGCTTTCCAATCTGCTGGGCAACGCCATTAAATTCACCCCGTATGGCGGCGCCATTGCACTCCGTGCCGGCTCCGAGGAGGCGCAGGTCAGGTTCTCGGTGAGCGATACCGGACCGGGAGTTTCTGAATCCGATCTCGCGACCCTTTTCGAACCCTATCGCATGGTCGAAAAGCACGCCCGCGCCGGAAGCGGGCTCGGGCTGTACATTGCGAGGAGCATTGTCGGCCAGCATGGCGGCCGCATCTGGGCCTCGAGCGAAGTCGGGAAGGGATCGACATTCTACTTCACTCTGCCCCGCGTGGGGTGAATGACCCGCGGGTCCGTGCCAGGAATAGTCGGCTGCTATTTCACGACGGTCACGCGGACATCGCCTTCCCGGCGTTTTACTTCCACGACAACGCCGGCGGGATAACGGCGCAAGTCCAAATCGACCCTTGCATCCGCGAGCGCGAGATTGCGGATTCGCAGTTCATCCACGAATTCGGGAAGGATGCTTCCTGCGAAGCGGATTTCCCGCCGCGGAACGTCGAAGGAAATGCCGAGACAGGCTTGCAGAAGTGCAAAGGGCGAGGCGCTGGCCCAGGACTGCGGATTGCAGGCCACGGGATAGAGCGTTGGTCCGATCGCCCGGCGTCGTGGAAAACCGCAAAACAGTTCGGGTGGACGCAAAAGGTCCATGTGCTCCATGGCGCCGAACAGGCCGGAGAAAATCCGCAGCGCCTCGCGCTTGAACCCGTAACGGGCGACGCCAAGCGCAATCAGCGCGTTGTCGTGCGGCCAGACCGATCCATTGTGGTAGGAAATCGGATTGTAGCGCGCTTCCCCGGCCGCCATGGTGCGGACACCCCAGCCTGAAAAAGAATCGTGGTTGAGCAGGGTTGCCGTCACCGCTTTCGCGCGTTCGGGCGAAAGAATGCCGCAGAACAGCGCGTGGCCCGGATTGGACGTGCGCACCGCGCAGCGTGCTTTCTCACCGTCCAGCGCGAGGGCATAGCCGCCAATTTCGGGCGACCAGAAAGCCGCATCAAATCGCGCCTGCAATTCGCGCGCTTCGCGCTCCAGCTTCGAGGCAATTTCGCCATGCCTGAGAATGCGCGCGACGGCCGCGATCTCCCGTTTCGCCGCATAGACATAGGCCTGAACTTCGACCAGCGC
Organism: Micropepsaceae bacterium; assembly: GCA_025450355.1. Lineage (GTDB taxonomy): Bacteria > Pseudomonadota > Alphaproteobacteria > Micropepsales > Micropepsaceae > CAIYRG01. Next base: position 9,315 of record JANWHR010000278.1, on the reverse strand, counting down.
GATCGGCCCCCGCGCGAGGCGGCCATCCGCGTGGGGAACCGAATCCTGCGAATCCTTCCAGCCCTGATTGGCCAGTCCCTGATCGGTACGGCGCTGGTATTCGACAAATCCGTCCCCGTCGAGATCGCCATAGCAATCGATCCAGTCGAGAGCGGCGACGATATTGGACCAAATCCGCGCAATCGTTTCCCTGTCGCCGGTGCGTTCGAAATAACGCGCCGCAAGCAGGACGAACAAAGGCGTGGAGTCGATGCTGCCGTAGTAACAGCCGAAGGGGACCTCGCCCAAACGCGCCATTTCGCCGTGCCGGATTTCGTGGACGATTTTCCCCGGTTCGGCATCGGCATCCGGCCTTTCCTCATGCGACTGGCGCGCCGCGAGAAATTCCAGCACGCCTTTGGCAACCGCGGGATGAAAGGCAAGCAGCTCCAGCGCGGTGATGATCCCGTCGCGCCCGAAGGCGGTGCTGAACCAGGGAATTCCGCCGTAGGGATAAACGCCTTCTTCCGTATTCGTGAACAGCATTGAAAGGTCGGCAACGGCGCGCTTGAACGCCTGATCGACCATGGTGTTGGAGCTTGAGATGTGCGCGGCGGATGCGTGATGCCGGTGCAATTCCCGCCGGGTCAGCCGCAAGGCTTTGCCGAGCGCGACCGGGCCGGTTTTGGAACAACTTGCAGCCACGGTAATCACCTGTCGCTGATGGCCGCCCAGCGTCATCGTGAAGGTTGCATAATTCTCCTGCAGCACCTGCGGCCGCGGAGAAAAAAACAACCGCAGTTCCTGCTGCACGCCGTCGAGTGCGGTGTAGCGGAATAATGCGTGATCACCGCCGCTTTGACGGACCACGGTGCCGCGGCGCTTGCGGTCCATCCCGCGCACTTCGAACAGATCGGCAAAATCCGCGGCAAAGGCAAGCGTCAGGCGAATCTCGTGGCTGCGCGTATCGAAATTCTGAACGGCGAGATGCTGGTAACAGGTGGCATCCCACAGGAAGACCGAGCGCCGGATATGCAAGACCTCGCGCGACATGATCAGCGCGCCGCCATGCACAATGTCCGGATTCACCAGATCGACGATCAATGCCGAATTGTCGCCACGAACGTCGCCGCTGAGAAGAAGCGGCCGGTGTTCGTCGAGAAACAGTTCGAATTGCGAGAGGTACCGGGTGTCGCAATGGAACAGCCCTTCTTTTCCGGCCGCCGTACTGGAAATGTCGCCATGTTCGTCGAAGAGCGCGAAGCTGTCGCCCTGCTTCAGCGTTCGGTTGCGGCGCGCCGGTACGACCTTGTCGGTTGCCGGAATGTAAAATTGCGGGTCGCCCCGAAGGTCCGCGACCTCGGGATGCGCGGTCTTTTGCTGTGCGGCAACCGATGCGGTCATGCCGGCCCGATCATACGGCGCGAAGTTCGCGCTTTGAATTGCGCGCCTCGTTCCCGCGGACTACCGTTTCATAGGCCGCGAGATAATCATTGGCCATTCGCGTTGCGGTGTAGCGCTCGTCGAAACGCCGGCGGATCAGGGCGCGGTCGAGTTCCCGCACATGCCGTCCAGCCTCGATTGCCTGTTCCACGCTGTCCACGAGAAATCCGGTAACGCCATGCTCCACAATTTCCGGAACGGAACCGCGCCGGAATGCAACAACCGGCGTGCCGCAGGCCATCGCCTCGATCAAAACCAGTCCGAATGGCTCCGGCCAATCGACCGGGAACAAAACCGCACAGGCAGAGCCCAGGAACGCACTCTTCTCATGCTCTGCGATTTCTCCGATCCATTCGACCAGAGGATTGTCCAGCAGCGGTTTGACTTCGGCGGCGAAAAAATCCTGGTCCTTGCGATCGAGCTTCGCCGCAATCTTCAGCGGTATCCCAAGGCCCTCGGCAATTCTGATCGCCTTTTCCGGCCCTTTTTCGGGCGACAGCCGGCCGAGAAAGGCGAAATGGTCTGCCGGCTCCGGTGAGAACTGGAGAAGATCCTTCGGCAGGCCATGATGGATGGTTGCAAGCCAGTTTGCCTGCGGGATCGGAAGCCGCTGTGCGCCCGAAATCGAGACCAGCGGGAATTGGGGAAAGGCGCGGTAGAAAGGCTGCAGGTCGGGCAGGTCCAGGCGGCCGTGCAGCGTGGTGAGGAATTGCGCCGCGATTTCGCTCGCACAGGCGTAGTGGATCAGGTCGATGTGAAAATGCAGGATGTCGAAATCATCAGCATTCCGCAGAACCTGCGCAACCTGCATGCAGCTGTAGGGAAGAAAATCCTGGACGTTGCGGTCCAGCCGGAGGGCACGGGGGACGGTGGAGATCAGTTTGGCCCGAGTCCGTGAATCGCCGCTCGCGAACAGCGTGACCTCATGACCGAGTTGGGCAAGTTCCTCCGTCAGATAGCTGACGACGCGTTCGGTTCCACCGTATAGGGCCGGCGGCACGCTCTCGGCCAAAGGTGCAATCTGTGCGATGCGCATGCATCCCTCCAGCACAGATACGATTGGTCCGGCGGTTTGTTTCCACTGCCGGGGCGGAGTTCCTTCGCCATCGAGGTCCGGCACGCAATTGGACCTGCGATGCCGGCGTAATGAGATTCAGCGAATTGCCCATCCGGCGAATTCCTGCTGCGCAGCCCGCAGCACGCGCGCAAACCGTTCCGACCACTGCGATTGCCCCAATTCTCCGGCGATAAGGTCCTGGCGAATCTCGATTTCCGCATAGGGCAGATTGCCTTCGGCGTGATGCGGAATGGTGTAATCGGTGGCCGGACTGACGAAGTAGGGTTCATTCTCGGCCACGACGAGTCCGTGCTCCCGGCGCAGCGCCGTCAGCACATGGCGGGCAAAGCGGGAATCGCGGTCATAGAGCACGGCCGTATGCATCGGGCGGGACAGGCCTTTGAACACCGGCGTCATGCTGTGCAGCGCGATCATGATCGTCGGCTGACCGGATGCGGCGCGGCTTTCCAGCATCTGCGCAATCGCCGAGTGGTACGGATCGAAGATGCTCCGCCGCCGCAACGAAGCCTGTCGGGTTGAAACGGATTCATTGCCGGGAATGCGCGTGTGCTCGCTGACCCTCGCGAGCGAACTTTCCACCGCGGGATCGCGGTTGCAATCGATGACGAGCCTGGAGTAGCGCTGAAGGATGAGCGGCGCGTCCAATGCGGCGGACAACCGGCGCGCCACTCCGGCGATGCCGATGTCCCAGGCGATATGCGTTTCCAGCTCCGCCGGGCCGAGGCCCAGATCGCGGAGGCGGCGTGGAATGGCGCGTCCGGCATGATCCGCCGTCAGCACAAAGATGGATTTGCCGCCGGTCTGGAGCAGCTCGGCCGGCGCAGGCTCATCGTCTTCCAGAAGCGGATCGGCACCGGGTTCATCAGTACACAAACCGGTCTAGGCCCCCAGTTTGTCCGCCAGGTCCTGCATGCTGGTTGCGGCGACATCCACCGGCACGCGGGGGCCGGTTTCGCTGACGCCGGGAATTTCCGGCGGCCGCGCAACATGGGCGGTGCGCAATCCGTTTGAGGCGGCGGAGCGCAGGTCGTTGCTGTGGGCCGCAACCATCATGACTTGCGGCGGCGTCAGGTTGAGCGCTTCCACCGCCGCGAGATAAACCCGCGGTTTTGGCTTGAAGTCATGCGCAATCTCCGAACCCAGGATGGCGTCCCAGGGCAGATTGTTCCGGCGGCCGATGTCCGCCATCAGCGCGATATTGCCGTTCGAGCAGGGCGCGAGGATGAATTTGCGATGAAGCCGCGCAAATCCGGGCGGCACGTCCGGCCACGCATCCAGCCGGTGCCACGCCAGCGTCAGCTCACCGGCGGTTTTGTCGTCCAGCATCTGGAGACCAAATTTCGGCCTGATCTGATCGAGCATGCGCCGGTGCAGCACGTCGAGCTTGACGAATGGCTCCCGCCCGGAGCGCACTTCTTCCATGGTTGGCTGATACAGCGCGCGCCACGCATCGGCAAAACCGATCCAGTTGAGGTCATATCCCAGCGGCTTCAGGATTCGTTCCGCCTCGCGCGCGACCCCGTTGCGCCAATCGACGCAGGTGCCAAACACGTCGAACACAAGAGCCTTTACGGAATTTGCCGGCGCGGTTTGTGCCCGCGCATGGCCGAGCGTCGTGGAAGCGATCAGGGCTGATACTCCGATGACGGTGTCCCGGCGGGTGGCTTTCATGGTGTCATTTCCCGGTCGATAAAGAAATTTCATCCAGCGGAAACATGTTTCAGGATGAGCCGCACCACGGGCGGGCGCAATCGAAAATTCGCGTCGCGGCAAATCCGGCGTCATCCGTTTTCCCGCGCAATTCGTTGTAGAAGATACATAGCACCCTGCCGGCCGTACCGCCCAAACATGCCGCTCTCGCATCTCCAATATCTGCCGCTGCCGCTCGCTTTCTTTTCCATTCTCATCGGCATTTTTGTCGTGTTGCTGGTGCTGCTCCAGTTGGGTGCGCTGGAATATGCCTATACACGGCTGGGGGTCAGCGCGGGCGTCGCCCTGATCCTGCTGCTGGGCTCGCTGTTCGGCAGCTACTTCAACATTCCCGTAGCGGTATTCCCCGAGCACAATGTCGTCTCGGGCCAGGAGATCGATTTCTTCGGGATGCGCTATGTGATTCCGGTGGTTGTCGAATGGCCGGGGACCGTTCTCGCCGTCAACGTCGGTGGAGCGCTCATCCCCGGGTTGATGTCGCTCTATCTCTATTTCAAACATCGACTCTGGATCAGGGGCATTGTCGCGACCGCCTGCGTTGCCGCGATTTGTCACGTCATCGCCCGCCCCACGCCGGGGCTGGGCGTCGCCATGCCGGCGTTCGCCCCGGCGATTATCACGGCCATGGTGGCGCTGCTGCTTGCGCGCCGCAATCCCGCACCGCTGGCCTATGTCGCGGGCAGCCTTGGCGTTCTCATCGGCGCCGACCTTCTCAATCTCGGCCGGATCCAGGGTCTGGGCGCCCCCATCGCCTCCATCGGCGGGGCGGGCACATTTGACGGCATTTTTCTCACCGGAATAGTCGCGGTGCTTCTCGCAAGTCTGTCCTTTCGGCCGCGTGCGGCCGCGCCGGCGCCCGGCCGGAACGATCATCCGCCCGCCACCTGACGCAAAAAGAACGTTTGCAGAACAAGAACGAATAGTGTACGAATCTGTGCCTGGGCAGCGGCGATGCGCATGGCCTTCGCATTTCGCACCCGCTGTGAAATAAGGGGAGAGATGAAATGTTGCAGGCGGTTTTGCGGGTGATCGAGAGAGACGAGAACGACCGGAAGCGTGCCCTTGAAGCCGCGCTCTCCCAGATCGACAGGGCATTCGGAAAAGGCTCGGTGATGAAGCTCGGGCAGCGCGAGCGGGCGGTCGATGCGGATGCGGTGTCCACCGGATCGCTGGGACTGGATATTGCGCTGGGGATCGGCGGGCTGCCACGCGGCCGGGTGATCGAAATCTATGGCCCTGAATCTTCAGGGAAAACCACCCTCGCCCTGCATGCGGTGGCGGAAATCCAGAAGCGGGGCGGAATCGCCGCCTATGTCGATGCGGAACATGCGCTGGACCCCGGATACTCGAAAAAACTCGGCGTCGACATTGATGAGCTGCTGATTTCGCAGCCCGATACCGGCGAGCAGGCGCTCGAAATTACCGATACGCTGGTTCGCTCCGGCAGCGTTGACATCGTGGTGATCGATTCGGTTGCCGCGCTCACTCCCAAAGCCGAAATTGAAGGCGAAATGGGCGACCAGTTGCCGGGCTTGCAGGCGCGGCTGATGAGCCAGGCCCTGCGCAAGCTCACCGGTTCCATTTCAAAATCGAACACCATTGTTGTTTTCATCAATCAGATTCGGATGAAGATTGGCGTGATGTTCGGAAATCCGGAAACAACCACCGGCGGCAATGCCCTGAAATTCTACGCCAGCGTGCGGTTGGATATTCGCCGCATTGGCGCAATCAAGGATCGGGACGAGGTCGTCGGCAACCAGACCCGCGTCAAAGTCGTGAAAAACAAGGTTGCGCCGCCTTTCCGGCAGGTCGAATTCGACATCATGTACGGCCATGGCATCTCCAAAAGCGGGGAGTTGCTGGACCTGGGTTCCAAAGCGGGAATCGTCGAAAAATCCGGCTCCTGGTTCTCCTATGAAGGCAACCGCATCGGCCAGGGCCGTGAAAACGCAAAGCAGTTTCTGGAAAATAACAAGGATGTCGCGGCGGCCATTGAAGCAGCAATTCGGGCCAATGCCGGATTGCTTTCTGCCGGGCTCACCGCCGCGGGGGATGAAGCCGCCGAATAGTCGTTCTTCACGGCAGGAGAACGGCTCCCGGAAGGGCGCTCCGATGGGGCGCCTTTCCTTTTTTGACCGCATCGGAACTGTGGGTTCCGCACCCGGGCGAACCGCGAAGCGGTTTGTGCGTTAAAATACGAATGCGAGCTTTATCTTGGCAACCGGGAATTCTTGTGCTGGCTGGCGCGATCCTGCTTGCGGGCTGCACAACCATCACCATGACAGAGCCGCCACAGACGGCAACCGAACAGCTACTGGTCACGACCGCCATCGATGGAGCGGTCGCCAAAATGAACGTGTCGTCCTTCGCGCCGGGCACACGGATTTTCGTGGACACGAGCTTTTTCGACGGGCTCGGACGCGACCGGACCATTTTATTCCCCAAATATGCGATGGCGGCTGTTCGGGAGCGGCTCCTGCGAGCGGGCGCCCTGCTGACCGATGACCGGCAGATGGCGGATGTCATCGTGGAATTGCGCACGGGCGGTCAGTCGGTGGACCACAACGCCCTGTTTGTGGGCATCCCGTCTCTTACGATTCCGGCCCCCCCTACCTTCACAACTCCAGTCACCACACCGGAGTTGGCCTTGTTCAAACGCGATCGCAAAACCGGAGTCGCAAAGCTTGAGATCGTGGCCTATCGGCGCGACTCGGGCGCCTTTGCAGGGGCGTCAGGCGCGAGTTTTGGCGCTTCCAACCATACCGAATACACGGTGCTGCTGCTGTTCGACTGGATCAGAAGCGACCTCGAACCGAAGGATCTGCAGGACCGGACGCAATAACCGGCTACTTTGCCGGTGGGGACGAGATGGTCTTCATCCAGGAGATGGCGGCGGGGTCGGCCCATTTCTGACCGCCGAGAGCACGCGCGATTTCATGTCCATTGCGGTCGATCAGGACGGTCAGCGGCAGTTCATTGGCGACGAAGCCCTGCTGGGTCTGCCGGTCGCGATCGATATAGATTGGCAGAGCGCCCGCCGCATGCGCCTGCAGGAAGCTACGCAGATTGGCGGCATCCAGCTTTTCCAGCACGTCCACGGGCACAACCACGAAACGGTCCTTCGGGATCGCCTGTTGCAGCCGCGCAAGCTCGGGCAATTCGTTGATGCATGGCCCACACCATGTCGCCCACAGGTTAATAAGCACAAATTTACCGTGAAAATCCGCAAGGGAAATCTTTTTGCCCGCCGCATCCACAAAGCCGATCTGCGGCGCGGCTGGTTCGCCCGACACGAGTTCGGTTCGATTGAGAACGGAGGGCGGTCGGGCGCCTGCGTGGACATCAAGGATGCCGATCCCGTATAGGACGGCCACGGCGACGATGATGCAACCGGCGGCGATGGCCGCCACGCGCGACTTTGAAATCATGACGGGACTCCCGGTTCGAGGACCGGCGGGATCGGGACGATGACTGCGAACAGGATGTGGGGAGGCCGGTTTACCGGGGGCCCCTCGGCAATCATGGAGGAGATCAACACCTCCATCGATTTCGACCGGCGGCTTGCTGAAGAAGACATTGCGGGCTCCGAAGCACATGCGGCGATGCTGGCCGCGCGCGGGATTATCGACAAAGTTGACGCCGATTCAATTGCGGCGGGACTGGCCGCAATCCGTGCGGAAATCGGGCAAGGGACTTTTCCGTACCGCCGCGAATTCGAAGATATCCACATGAATGTGGAGGCGCGGCTGTCGGAGCTGATCGGGCCGGCGGCGGGGCGGCTGCACACGGCGCGGTCGCGGAACGACCAGGTGGCCACGGATTTGAGGCTCTGGGTTCGGAAAGCCTGCGCGAGAGCCGAACAGGGGTTGGCGGAATTCCAGCGCGCGTTGCTGACCCAGGCCGAACGCCATGCCGGCACGATCATGCCCGGCTTTACCCACATGCAACCGGCGCAGCCGGTGACATTCGGACATCACTGCCTCGCCTATGTGGAGATGGCCGAGCGGGATCGCGGGCGATTTGGCGATGCCGGGCGGCGGCTGAATGAATGCCCTTTGGGCGCGGCGGCGCTCGCCGGTACGGCCTATGACATTGATCGCGGCGCCACCGCCCGGCAGCTGGGCTTTGACCGGCCCATGCGCAACTCGATGGACGCGGTTTCAGCGCGCGACTTTGCGTTGGAATATCTTGCTGCTGCCGCCATCGCCGCGGCCAATCTGTCGCGCCTCGCCGAGGAGATTTTTCTTTGGGCGTCGCCCGCCTTCGGGTTCGTGCGCCTGCCGGATGCATTCTCGACCGGCTCCTCGATCATGCCGCAAAAGCGCAATCCGGACGCCGCCGAACTGGTCCGCGCCAAAACGGGCCGGGTGCTTGGATCGTTCGTCGCGCTGCTCACGGTGATCAAAGGATTGCCGCTCGCCTATTGCAAGGATTTGCAGGAGGACAAGGAATCGGTTTTCGCAGCGGCCGATGCGCTGGATCTTTGTCTCGCCGCGATGGCAGGCATGATCGCCCAGCTGACGGTAGAACCGGCGGCCATGAAGCGTGCCGCCGAAACAGGCCATCCCACCGCAACCGACCTGGCCGACTGGCTGGTGGCAAAGGCGAACCGGCCATTTCGTGAAGCCCATGCCATCTCGGCCAAAGCGGTTGCGCGCGCGGAGGAACTCGGCGTCACGCTTGACCGGCTTCCGCTTGCGGAACTGAAGAAGCTTGATCCGGCAATCGCGGAGGGCATCTATTAAGTCTTACCGGCAGAGGCTTCCGTTGCCGCGCGGCGAAGTTTTGGCGGAACTGCACCCGAACGTGTGCGCGAGCAGATCGCTTTCTGGAAGGAACGCCTGTCATGAAAGGTGCCATGCTGTTGGCGGCGAGCGCGGCGGTGGGACTCTGTGCGTGCGGCGTCAAATCCAATCTGGAGAAACCAACAGGGCCGGTTCTGCAGATGGAGACGAAAGATCCATCCCGCCCGCCGGTCATTTTGGGTGAACCAACCCGCGTGATCCCGCCCTATCCGACCGGACCATGAGGACTGCCCGTTGTTGCGCAAGCTGAGTCAGTTCTTCGCCTATAGGGGCGGGCAATTGGCGGTCGAGGATGTGCCG
>JANWHR010000277.1 GCA_025450355.1 Micropepsaceae bacterium | reverse complement strand
CCGGCGAACCGCCGCGGCACTGGATGAAAAATGCCGTTCACCCCGATGTTTTCGCCGCCAAAGCAGATGCGTTCAGCGCGCTTGAGGCGGTTTTGACTGGTGCTCCGTTCACGCCGGTCAAAGCACCTGCCGCGAGCTGGTACCACCCCGGGCGTTCGGGAACCATTGGCGCGGGGCCGAAGCCGCTCGCCTGGTTCGGCGAACTGCATCCCCGCATCATAGCCGCCTTTGATCTGAAGGGGCCGGTCTGCGGATTTGAAATATTTCTCGATGACCTGCCGGGGCCCAAACCGCGCAACATCAAAAGCCGGCCAAAACTGGACCTGCCCGATCTAATGCCCCTGGAACGCGACTTCGCCTTCATCGTCGATGCGACGATCACCGCCGAACAGGTTTTGAGGGCCGCCCGCGGAGCCGAGCGCAAACTGATTGACCACGTCGCGCTGTTCGATCTGTATGAAGGAAAAGGCGTGCCGGAAGGGAAGAAATCGCTCGCCATCGCGGTGACGATGCAGCCTCGGGAGCGAACGCTGACCGATACTGAAATCGAGGAAGTCGCACAAAAAATCGTGAGTGCGGTCGCCAAAGCCACCGGCGGCGTGCTGAGAAGCTAAATTGATGGCGATGGTTCGATCTGCATTTCACCGTTCTCCTCGCCCGGAACCACACGGTCGCTGCCAGCCAACTGTTTCCGGAAGGCCTGAGCATGGCGCTGTGGCATGACCGGCGCGGGCGGTTTTCGCCCGTAAGAGCTGCCACCCTGGTCCTGCTCGTCGCGCCGGCGTTGGCGCTGCTCTGGTACACCATCAGTCATCAGCTCGGACCGCGTCCGCGCACCGAAGCAATTCACGAAGTCGGGCTTTGGGCCATCCGTTTCCTGATGCTGTCGCTCTTCGTTACCCCGATGCGGCGCATCGCGCGCTACGCTCCACTGGTCGATATCCGGCGAATGCTGGGGGTGGGCTGCTACGCCTATATCGCCCTGCACCTCGTGCTCTATATCGCCGATGAGATGTTCGATTTCGGCAAGGTCGTTTCAGAGATCGTCCTGCGTTACTACCTCACAATCGGCTTTACCGCCTGGGTCGGATTGGCGGTGCTCGCCGCGACTTCGAACGACTTCATGGTCCGCCGGCTGGGCGGCATCCGCTGGCGGCGTTTGCATAAGCTCGTTTTTCCGGTCGTCGTGCTGGGAACCGTGCACTATTTCATGCAGTCGAAGCTCGAGGTTTTTGAGCCGACGGTCATTGGCGGGATTTTCATCTGGCTGATGCTTTACCGCGTGCTGCACTGGAAACTTGCCCCAAATGGCGAATTTCCGATGTGGGTCATCGCCGGATCCTGGTTTGCGGTGGGGCTGCTCGTGTTTTTCGCCGAAGCAATCGGCTTCTGGATTGCGTTTCACGCACCGGTGTTGCGCGTGCTCGCCCTCGATTTCGATTTCCGCGCCGGAATCCGGCCGGGCTGGTATGTCTGGGCGGTTGGCCTGATCGTGACCGCGATCGGCATTTTGCGTACGAAACCGGCCGAGAGCTGGCTGCCATTTCCGTCGAGCCGGCCATCGGGCGCCGGATGAACAGGCTGCCAGGCGTGGGTCCGCCCGGTCTGGACCTGTGGCCTGCTGGTCTCTATCTCTCACGCTTCGATGCCTGATCTCGCGCATATCCGGAACTTTTCCATCATCGCCCATATCGATCATGGGAAATCCACCCTTGCGGACCGCCTCATCCAGATTTGCGGGGGTTTGACTGCGCGCGAGATGAAGGACCAGGTCCTCGATTCGATGGACATCGAGCGGGAGCGCGGCATCACCATCAAGGCGCAGACGGTGCGGCTCAAATATCGGGCAAAGGATGGCGGCGAATATGTCCTGAACCTGATGGACACGCCCGGCCACGTCGATTTTGCCTATGAGGTTTCGCGCTGCCTCGCGGCCTGCGAAGGCGCCCTGCTTGTCGTGGATGCAAGCCAGGGTGTCGAGGCACAAACCCTGGCCAATGTGTATCAGGCCATCGATGCCGGCCTCGAGATCGTGCCAATCCTGAACAAGGTGGATTTGCCGGCGGCCGAGGCCGACCGCGTGCAGCAGCAGATCGAAGACGTGATCGGGCTCGATGCCTCCGGCGCGATTCCGATTTCGGCCAAAACCGGTTTGAACATCGAGCAAGTGCTCGAAGCTGTGGTCAGCAAACTCCCGCCACCCAGAGGGGTGATGGATGCGCCGCTGAAGGCGCTGCTGATTGATTCCTGGTACGATTCCTATCTTGGCGTCGTCGTGCTGGTGCGGATCGTCGATGGCGAGCTGAAAAAAGGCCAGCGTGTCCGGATGATGGCTGCCAATGCGACTTACCAGGTCGATCGTGTCGGCGTGTTCACGCCAAAACAGGAGATGGTGGACCGGCTTGGTCCTGGAGAAGTCGGTTTTCTGACCGCCGCAATCAAACAGGTTGCCGATGCACAGGTGGGCGACACCATCACCGATGAGCGGGGCGGCGCGGACTCACCGCTGCCCGGATTCAAACCCGCGCAGCAGGTGGTATTCTGCGGCCTGTTTCCGGTCGATGCCGCGGAATTCGAGGGTTTGCGCGAGGCATTGGGTAAGCTGCATCTCAATGATGCAAGCTTCACCTTCGAAACCGAGACTTCCGCGGCTTTGGGTTTTGGTTTCCGTTGCGGTTTTCTGGGCTTGTTACATCTCGAAATCATTCGCGAGCGTCTGGACCGCGAATTCGGAATTGACCTGATCGCCACCGCGCCATCGGTGATCTATCGCATTCACCTGAACGACGGCAGCGTTCGCGAATTGCACAATCCTGCGGACATGCCCGATCCGGCCCACATCGCCTTTCTGGAGGAACCTTGGATCAGGGCCACGATTCTCGTACCTGATGAACATCTCGGCGCGGTGCTGAAGCTTTGTGAAGACCGCAGGGGACAGCAGGTGGAGCTGACCTATGCCGGCTCACGGGCGATGGTGGTTTACAAACTGCCGCTGAACGAAGTGGTCTTCGATTTTTACGACCGGCTGAAATCCGTGTCTCGCGGCTATGCAAGTTTTGACTATCACATCGAGGGATACCGCGAGGGCGATCTGGTCAAAATGTCGATTCTGGTCAATGGTGAGGCGGTCGATGCTCTGTCGATGATCGTGCATCGTTCCCGCGCCGAAGTACGCGGCCGTGCCATGTGCGAAAAACTCAAAGACCTGATTCCTCGGCACCTGTTCCAGATCCCGGTGCAGGCCGCGATTGGCGGCAAGATTATCGCACGTGAAACCATCAAGGCTTTGCGAAAGGATGTCACGGCGAAATGCTATGGCGGCGACATCACGCGAAAACGCAAGCTTCTGGACAAGCAGAAGGAGGGGAAGAAGCGAATGCGCCAGTTTGGCAGCGTCGAGATTCCCCAGGAAGCCTTCATCGCAGCCCTTAAAATGGATGCCGATTGAATGGCGACAACCGTCGCCCTGATCGACTATGGCTCTGGCAACTTACGTTCGGCTGCAAAAGCGCTCGTTCGTGCCGCCGAACGCTCTGGATCCGGGCACGAAATCGTCATTACCTCCGATCCCAACCGGGTTGCCGAAGCCGAGCGCATCGTGCTGCCCGGTGTCGGGGCATTCGCCGATTGCATGAGCGGCCTCACCTCGATCGACGGCATGCTGCCGGCGTTGCGGGACTCTGTCCTTGGCCGTGGCGTGCCATTCCTCGGTATTTGCGTCGGTATGCAATTGTTGGCTGAATGGGGCCGCGAACACGGAGATTGCAAAGGTCTCGGCTGGCTCGAGGGGGAGGTCGTGCGCATCGCTCCGCTCGAACCGGGGCTTAAGATCCCTCATATGGGCTGGAATGCATTATCTGTTTTGCAACCGCACAAACTGTTCGAAGGCATGCGAGAGGGGACTGATGTGTACTTCGTCCATTCCTATTTTTTGCGGGCCCGCCATTCGTCGCACATCCTCGCCACTACGGACTACGGTGGTTCGATCCCCGCGGTGGTCGGGCGGGACAACATCGCGGGGACCCAATTCCATCCGGAGAAAAGTCAGGAGGAGGGACTCGAGTTTCTTGCGCGGTATTTGAGCTGGCGGCCGTGAGCACGTGATTATTTTTCCGGCCATTGATTTGAAAGGCGGACAGTGTGTGCGTCTGCGCCAGGGTGACATGGCGGAGGCAACCGTTTTCAATACTGATCCGGCCGCGCAGGCTCGAAGCTTTGAAGCGGTGGGGTTTCGCTGGCTGCATCTCGTAGATTTGAACGGCGCGGTGTCGGGCGCACCCGTCAATGCTGCAGCCGTGCGAACAATTCTCGCCGAGATCGCGATTCCGGTTCAACTTGGCGGAGGAATTCGCGATCTGCACGCAATCGAAACCTGGCTGACGGCAGGCGTCGCGCGTGTCGTGCTTGGCACACTGGCGGCGCGTAATCCGGCGCTTGTACGGGAAGCCGCCACGCATTTCCCCGGCAGGATCGCGGTGGGCCTCGACGCCCGCAATGGATTGGTCGCGGTCGAGGGCTGGACTTCGGATTCGGGTCTAAGCGCGACCGACGTCGCGCGGCGGTTTGAGGATGCCGGGATCGCGGCCATTATATTTACGGACAGTGCGCGCGACGGGATGCTTCAGGGCGTTAACGTCGAAGCAACCGCGGCACTCGCGCATTCCGTTTCACTTCCGGTGATTGCGAGTGGCGGGGTCAGTAGCCTCGATGATATAAAGCGGCTGAAGGCATCGCCCACGCCCATTGCAGGCGTCATCATTGGACGCGCGCTTTACGATGGGCAAATCGATCCGGCATTGGCATTGGCCGCGGCGGCATAGCCAGGTCAATCGTGCTGAAGCCGCCGAATCACCTGTTCGAGCTGTTCGAGCGTGCGATAGCGGATCGTCAGCGCGCCGCCTTTCGGTCCATGATATTCAATGGATACGCTGAGCCCCAAAGCGGCCGAGAGCGCGTGCTCCAGCGACTTCGTATCGGCGTCTTTGCTCTTCGGGGCTTTGTCGCCGCGCGCCTGTTTCGCTTTTTTTTCCACTTCCCGAACGTTCAGGCCCTGCGCGATAATCTGATCGGCCAGCGATTCGGGGTCTTTTGCCGTCACCAGCGTCCGCGCGTGGCCGGCCGAGATCTTCCCTTCCGCAAGGAAGCCCTGAATCCGCGGTGAGAGTTTCAGCAGCCGGAGAAGATTGGCGATGTGGCTGCGGCTCTTGCCGATCACGCGCGCCAATTGTTCCTGGGTGTAGGCGAATCGCTCGATCAGTTCGTGATATCCGGCAGCCTCTTCGACGGGATTGAGATTGCTGCGCTGCACATTTTCGATAATCGCAATCTCCAGCGACTCCGCGTCGCTGAACTCGCGCACCACCACCGGCACATCGTGCAGTTTCGCCTGTTGCGCCGCCCGCCAGCGCCGCTCCCCGGCAATGATCTCAAAACTGTCATGCTTCGCGGTCGGCCGCACGAGAATGGGCTGCAGCACGCCCTTTTCGGCGACCGATTCCGCCAGACCCGCAAGCTCCTCCTCGTCGAAATGCCGGCGAGGCTGAAGCGGATTGGGTTTCAGGAAGGCAACCGGCATAGTCCTTGTACGGACTGATTCTCCCCGCGGTGCCGGTTCGGCATCGTCGCCGAGAAGGGCCGAAAGACCACGTCCCAAACCGCGGGAACCACGCGCCTGCACACGTTCTGTGGCCATTGTCACGCCGCCATTTCGCTCAAAGCGCGCTCGCGCTGGATCAGTTCGGCAGCCAGTCTGATGTAGGCCTGACTGCCCGCGCATTTCATGTCGTAAATCAGCGCTGGCAAACCATGACTGGGCGCTTCCGAGAGCCGGACGTTGCGCGGAATCACCGTCTGGTAAACCTTTTCGCCAAAATGATCGCGAACATCGGCCGCGACCTGCTCCGTCAGGCTGTTTCTTTTGTCGAACATCGTTAGGACGACGCCCTGTATCTCCAGTTTTGGGTTCAAAGCCGTCTTTACCAGTTCAATCGTAGTCATCAGCTGGCTGAGACCCTCGAGCGGAAAAAACTCGCAAACCAGCGGAACAATCGCGGCATCGGCGGCCACCATTGCGTTCACCGTGAGCAGAGTCAGAGCTGGCGGGCAATCGATCAGAACATATGAAATGTCAGGGTCCGACGCGGCAAAACTATCGAAGGCCTCGCGCAGACGAAAATTCCGTCGTGGTTGCGCCATCAATTCAGGTTCTGCGCCGGACAGGTCCTGGGTTGATGGAATCAGGCTTAGCCCGGGGATTTTGGTCTGCACAATGGCATCGCTGAGCTGCGCATTTCCGGTGAGGACATCGTAGGTCGTCACCTTGCGTTCGCTTCGCGCGAGCCCGAGGCCCGTCGAGGCATTGCCCTGCGGATCAAGATCAACGATCAGCACCTTTTGGCCGACTGCTGCAAGGGCAGTCCCAAGATTGATTGTCGTGGTGGTTTTACCCACTCCACCCTTCTGATTTGCAACAACGAGGGTCCTGAATTGCCGCGCTGCGAACTCAGCGGGCACCCGTTCGATTTGACGCCACACGCTTCAGCTCCCGGATTTCGAGCACGGTCCCGGATGGACTGGATCGACTCGCATGCATCTGAAGCTTCATAGTCCAATAGTTGTGGGCGGAGGTCAATTCGGCCGCTAGATTTTGGCCTTTTAGAAGCAGGCCTGTCGTACCCTGACCCCAAAATCGCTGTGCATAATCGAGCAATTTGGGAAGCGGTGCGAGCGCGCGCGCCGTGATGACGTCGAACACCTCCTCCGGCGCCGCTTCAATCCGTTCGGGGCGAATTTCGACGGCAAGAGCGAGTCGTGCGGCGACCGCGTACAGAAAATCGCGTTTTTTTGCAGTTGATTCATACAGGACGATTCGCCTGCCCCTGTCGCGCAACAGTTCGGCCAGAACCAGCCCCGGGAATCCCGCGCCGCTACCAAGATCGACGAGCGAGCGCGCCTGCTCCGGGATAAGGTCCAGGAGCTGCGCCGAATCCCAGAAATGACGCAGCCACATTGTCTTCAATGATGCCCGCGAGACCAGGTTGTGCCGGGCATTCCAATCCTGGACCATTGCCGCGTAGAGTTTTAACCGTGACAGTGTTTCACGTGAAACATTTGCAATTCGGGCGAAATCCTCGGGCCCGAATGCATCCTCATTCAGCGGCGTCATGCCGAAGCGATTCGCCCGCCAGAGAGTGACGGCGGATCGCTGCGAGGATCAGGGTGAGCGCCGCCGGCGTGATTCCATCGATACGTGAGGCCTGTGCCAGTGTGCGGGGACGAATCGCAGACAGCTTCAGGCGACACTCCGTCGAGAGCCCGTGGATTTGCGCATAGTCCAACCGCTCGGGAATCGCGAGCGCCTCGTCCCGGCGGAACGCGGCGATATCGCACTCCTGCCGGTCGAGGTAGCCGGCGTAGTGCGCGTCGATTTCAAGCTGCTCTGCGGCGTCCGGTGCAATTCGTCGAAGTTCGGGCCAAATCGAACAGAGGCGCTCAACGCTCACATCCGGCAGCGAAAGCAGTTCCAGCGCGTTCCGCCGGACCCCGTCCTGGCGGACCGCAATTCCAAACCGGGCCGCTGCGCTGGAACTGAGCTGCAATTTTTCCGCCAAGCCGCGCGCGCGCTCCAGACGTTCCAACTTCGCGGAAAACTCCTGCCCACGCGCAGTGCCTACGATTCCCACCTCCTGTCCGAATTTGGTCAATCGCACATCGGCATTATCCGCACGTAGGCTCAGGCGATATTCCGCCCGGGACGTAAACATGCGGTAGGGTTCGGATACCCCCCGCGTCACCAGATCGTCGATCAGGACTCCGATATAAGCCTGCGCGCGATCCAGGACGACCGGCGCGCTTCCTGCAGCCCGGCGCCCCGCATTGATACCCGCTATCAGCCCCTGGGCTGCGGCCTCTTCATAACCAGTCGTGCCGTTGATCTGTCCGGCAAGAAAAAGTCCAGGAATTTTCTTCAGCTCGAGTGCCAGGGACAACTCGCGCGGATCCACGAAATCATACTCGATCGCATAGCCTGGCCGCCGGACCGTCACGTGGCTCAGACCCGGAATGGTCTTCAGGAATTCGCTCTGTACGGCCTCAGGAAGCGAGGTCGAAATGCCGTTGGGATAAACAGTATCATCGTCGAGACCTTCCGGCTCGAGGAATATCTGGTGCGCGTCCCGCGCCGCGAAGCGCACAACTTTGTCCTCGATCGACGGGCAATAGCGTGGGCCGGTGCCCTGAATCTTGCCTGAATAGATCGGAGCCCGAGAAAGATTTTCGCGGATGATTTGGTGCGTCGCCGCAGTCGTCTGGGTGATATGGCAATTGACCTGCGGCGTAGAAATTCTCCGGGTCAGGAAAGAGAATGGCGTCGGAGGATCATCTCCAGGCTGAATGGTCAGGCCCGCCCAATCGATGCTGCCGGCAGCGAGCCGTGGCGGCGTTCCCGTTTTAAGGCGCCCCATTTTGAAGCCAAACCGGGCCAGTGTTGCAGCCAGCTGAAGGGACGGCGCCTCGCCAACCCGTCCCGCCCGAACCGTCTTTTCACCAATATGGATCAGCCCACCTAGAAACGTTCCGGTCGTGATCACGACGGCGGCAGCCCGGATTTGCAGGCCCTCCTCCGTGACGACACCCATGGCCTTACCATTTTGAAGAATCAGATCCCCTGCGGCGTGCTCCCCGATCGCCAAACCCGGGATTTCATCAAGCGCATTTTGCATCGCGGCACGATAAAGTTTGCGATCCGCCTGCGCCCTGGGACCACGAACAGCTGGCCCTTTGCGGCGATTTAGCATGCGAAACTGAATGCCGGCGCGATCTGCGATGCGGCCCATGAGGCCGTCCAGAGCATCGATCTCCCGGACCAGATGGCCCTTGCCGAGCCCGCCGATGGCCGGATTGCAGGACATTTCGCCGATCGTAGCGCGCCTGTGCGTCAGAAGGAGCGTTCGAGCACCCATGCGTGCAGCCGCGGCCGCGGCCTCGCATCCGGCGTGGCCCCCACCCACGACAATCACGTCAAATCTGTCCTGCTGTTTCACGTGAAACATTATTTCCCGATGCAGAAATCACGGAATACAACATCCAGGAGCTCGTCCAAATCCACCATTCCGGTGATTCGCCCCAGCGCCCGCATGGCCCGCCGCAACTGTTCCGCCGCAAGCTCCGGCGCCGGCTCTTCCAGCGCCAACTGAATTTGGGCTGCGGCCTGTTCGACGGCATGCCGATGGCGCGTCCTGGTTAGGACAGAAGCCTCACCATCGCCGGATCGCCTGGCAGCGTAACCCGCCAGAGTCCCAATCAACTCCTGCAACCCTTCACCGGTCTTTGCTGATATGAACATCGCCCCCGTGGCTGCGCCGTGTCTCTCGGTGAGATCCGCCTTGTTCCACACGACAAGATCGGCTGCCAGTTCATCCGGAGCAGCGCCGTAGTTCCGGGCATCCATAACCAGCAGGCGGAAGTCCGCAGCTTCTGCCCTGGCCCACGCGCGGCGAATCCCTTCCCGTTCGACCGCTTCATCCGAATCTCTCAATCCTGCCGTATCCGCAAGCACAACCGCATATCCGCCCAAGTCCAACTTGACCTCTATCACGTCGCGGGTGGTGCCGGGCATATCCGAGACAATCGCCACATCGCGTTGTGCCAGTGAATTCACCAACGAGCTTTTTCCCACATTTGGTGCACCAAGGACGGCCACATGAAAACCTTCACGAATGATTTCGCCCTTCCTGCCATCGGCAAGGTGGGCATTCATTTCGCCGAGCAACTCCTGCAGAACCGCTCGGCCCCGTTCGGCCGCCTCTTCCGGAATATCTTCGTCCGCGAAATCAATCACGGCTTCAATCCAGGCGGCCGCGCCAACCAATGCTTCGCGCCACCTCTGGTACAGCTCCGTTAGAACACCATCATATTGCCTCAGCGCCAGCCGGTGCTGAGCTTCGGTTTCGGCCGCGATCAAATCGGCAACCGCCTCGGCCCGCACCAGGTCCATGCGCCCGTTTTCCACCGCTCGCCGGGTGAACTCACCGCGCTCGGCCGGCCGAAATCCTGGAATTGATCGCAAGGCAGAGGTCAAGGCGGCAACGATGGCGCGGCCGCCATGCGTATGGAATTCAACCACGTCTTCTCCGGTATAGGAGGAGGGGCCGGGGAACCAGAGTACAATTGCATCGTCGATATGGACGCCGGTTATAATATCGAACAGTCTTCGGAATTCCGTATGTCGTTTTTTAATGGCCGCGCCAGATGAAATCAAACGAAGTGCTTCCCTCGCCGCCGGGCCGGATATCCGTGTGATGGCAATGCCTGCGATACCGGCAGCGGTTGAGAGCGCAAAAATCGTGTCGCGCTGAGCCCGCCCAAAATTGCCAATTGTCCCTTCCACGCGATCCGCCTTGTGACCCACCCGAAGAAGCCCTAGGAAATTATTGCAAT
>JANWHR010000276.1 GCA_025450355.1 Micropepsaceae bacterium | reverse complement strand
TGATGCCGACGATCGCATCCCGCACCGATTGTGTGTCCATGGGCGTGGCCATCGCATTCGCCTCATGGTCGATCCGGTCTTTGACATTGGGACTGTCGCGCCTCAACTCTTCCAGCAGCTCGACGATCTTCGCGGTTTTCTGTTCGCTCAAAAGATTGAGTTCCAATGTCATCTGCTCGCGCCGGCTCGCGAGCCGGTCGGCCCGCCTTTGTGTGGTTAAAATCAGGGGCGTCAGGGAGAGCGCCAGCAGGCCAAGACCATCCATGAGGCGGGGATAAGGAGGCGGATCGAATGCCTTCCCGCCCATCCAGGGCAGAATTCCGTTAATCCCGACCCAGAACATTACCAGGAGTGTGAGAAAACCCAGGGAGGCGGCGCTGCCGAGAACAGCTGTGACGCGATCTATGGTCTGGTCAATCCGCGATGACTGTCGATGATGCTCCGCGTGCATTTCTGCGACCGCGCGGACACTGTCTTCCGCGGCTGGCAGCACTCCGCCGTGTGCGGCATGCGGGTCCGCTTCGCTCGTCGTGGATGCAGGGTGCCGAAAGTTCGTCTGTAAAAGGATCATTTTTGCCTTTGGCTGTATCTGATCGTATGTCATCAATTCCACACTCATGAGCAACTCGCGGACCTCAGCAGGTCGCATCAGCCAACGATTGCCCCGACCGGAATAGGACGAGTGCGCAAGAAGGCGCGGTAGTAGGCGCGACCAAAACGAACACAGCTGTAATCTGAGCGGCGCAACACGCGTGTGCGTGCCGCTATGTCCGGCTCTTCATCAACACCTGAATAGCGTCTTCCCGCCGGCGATCCGGATTGGAGAACGCGCCCATGCGTATCCTGTAAGCCGCTACGCCGGCCTGCAACAGCGCATCGCGCACGGAAGCCGCCCGGCGGTCACTGAGGTCGCGCGCGGTTTGACTTGCTCCGCCTTGCATGGAGCCATCGATCCCGATTTCGAGGAACGGATTTTGCGCCAGGTAAGCGGCTATTTCAGAGATTATTTCCATCTCGGAGACAGGCAGCCGCGCTTCGTTCCCGTCGAAGCCGAAATCGCACCAGGTGGTCCATAGCGCGACTCCGCCGGCAAGCCCTGGCTGCCCGGCAGGGCCATCACCAATGAAACCGGTAGTACCCGCGAAGGTCCAATTTGGGAGACCAGCAGGACCGATCTCTCCCGCAGAACCTTGCGCTGCATAACCCGCTTGAGCGGCTGGATCTGTTGGATCTTGTGCGCGCCTGGAATCGGCGGCGCTGTGACCGATCGAGCTGACACGATCAGAAGGATCAAAGCCGAATCGGTCCTGATGGGGAATGGCGCAGGCCGCTGCAAACACCGCAACAGCACCCAGAAGCCGCGCGCGTCTCATTTTGATACCTGTGTTGATCGTAAATGGTTGGGCTCAGATGCTCGGCCCGCTGCCGCTTTGTTCTGCTGACGGAGGAAAGAGAGAAGCAGATTCCAGCCCGGGATTTCCGCTCGCTAATTACAATAACCCGTTCCGGCCTACTTTCGTTCCGTGGAAGCGCTTAAATCTCTGATGGAATGCAACGACGCGATCGGCTGGCGCTGTGCGTCTGTTGATGTTGGCTCGCCCTTGCCTCAACGGAGTGGCCGAGAATCCACCACCACATGTGTGCTGCTGCCTCCGATTACGGGACGGCGGGCGGGTCGCGATCGGTTGGAATGCCGGCGATATAGCGATACATGGCCAGCGCGCGATTCATATAGGACGCGTCGGGAATGACTTCGGCAAACCACCGCGAGGCATACTGCACGCGTGTCAGACTGTAGAATCGCCACGAATCCGCGTTCTCGTGGTCGAGAAAATACCAGGCCTGGACATCACCGGGCGCGGCGAAACTCAGCAGAAGCCAGCGCAACGGCGTGACATTTTCGATTTCAAGGATGATTCGGCCGTTGTCTTCCTCGCTGAGCCGAAGACGCGAAACGGTTTCGTAGCGGGAGCGGTTATCGGCAGCCAGGAAGTAGAACTCGTGCCCGCTACGCAATTCCGCGGCGGAAAAATTCCCCCGCGCTTTCTCCGGCCCCGATCCCTCCAGCGCAGTTGCATGCGTGAACATCGCATTCCATTGCCTGTCGGTGACCGACCAGTAGCGCACGCTCCGCAGCGACGAGATCGCGCCTATCCTGGTGAGCAGCACCCCGGCGTCCGGCGGACCGTGAAAGCGCGCCGCAAGTCCGACCACGAGAGTGGCAGAATTGCCGTGCCATGCGGTGCAGGAAGGGATTACCAAGTTTGCCGGGTCGGTCGCAGTCGATAATGTGATTGCGGGCGGTGCGCCGAGCGCAGGGTAGCGGGGATTCGGTTCGCCTTTGCAGGGAGGCAGAACTGTGCCGGACAAAGTTACTGCGAAGACTGAACCGGGCAGCAGAATGAGCGCAAGGCCCGCGACAAACCGAAGCCCGATGCGGCCGCGTAGTTTTCCCGTCATCTGCCGGTCCGCGCATACAGCGCATCGCCGCTGTCGATGGGCACCCTCACAGCCAGTCCTGCCAGATCTGGGACTAAATCTCGGTCAATTTCTCACCGATGGACCGCCCATGCCAGCTTGCGAGATTGATCGGGCGCGCCCTGGCAAAATCAGCCTCAAACAGCTTCTGCAAATCCTGCGCTGTCACACTGCCCAGAACAAGGGCGTCGACTTCGTCGTTGAACAACACGCTCCGCCTGTCGAAATTGGATGAGCCAATCACCGTCCACACACCGTCGATCACAACCGTTTTCGAGTGCAGCACCAAATTCTGCGTCTCATAGATCTTCACGCCGCCCTCGAGCAAAGCGGAGTAATGCGAATGCGCCACCGCCATCGCCATTGCGGAGTCGCTGTCGCCGGGTAGAAGCAGACGGACATCGATGCCGCGCCGTGCCGCTGCGATCAGGTCCTCCTCCTCCTGGTCGGTCGGCACGAAATAGGCCGCACTCAACCAGATGCTTTTCTCGGCATTGCGGGTTGCGGAGAGGAGCGCCACGTAATAGCGCGGAATGGCATGGTCTGGCGTGCTGCCGATGATTCGGACGACCTCCGTCCCCGTCGCCGGAATCGCCGGAAAGAAACTCGCCGTCTCGATCGGTGGCCCTTTCTGCTGCGACCAATGCTGGACGAACAGTGATTGTAATTGAGCAACCACAGGACCTTCGATCTGAAGATCGGTATCGTGCCAATGCTGATCCGCCTGGTCCTTTGCCTGCCCCGATTTCCCCAGGGGCGAAGTTTGGTAGGTCGTGCTCAGATTGATGCCCCCCACGATCGCAAGGGTACCATCCACGACCAGCATTTTGCGGTGATCGCGATCATTGAGGGAATATTCGACGCGCGAATCCAGCGGATTGATCGGATTGAATTGGACCAGTGCGATGTCCGCTGCGGCCAAACGGGTAAACAATTCCGCTGCCGTGCTGTCGGACCCGTAGCTGTCATAAATGATGTTGACCGCAACGCCCTGCTTCCTTTTTGCAATCAGCAGGTCACTGATGCTTTCGCCGCCGGATTGAATGTCCTCGAAAATATAATATTCGAGGTTGATGCTCTGTTTGGCCTGCCTGATGGCGCTGAACATGGCCGGAAAAGTTTCGTCGCCATCCGTCAACAGGCGGGTGGTGTTGCCTGCGATGAGGGGACTTTCTGCAACCGCTTGTTCGATCGCGAGGTGGCGTTTCAGGATACCGGCATCGCCGGGCTCGGTGCCGATGCGCTGCAGGAGCGCTTTGCTCTGGGCAATTGTGAGCGGGCCTCTCGCGCCAATGATCGGCGCTGTGGCTTGCGGCATGGATATTGAATGCTGGTCGACCTGTTTGACCGATGCGCAGGCCGCGAGAGTGGCAAGAAAGAGAATTGCGGCCTGTTTACGCATAATCGGTCTCCACGATGCGACGCCTATAGATATGGCCGGACCGGCCCGATTCATCGGGCAGCGGTCCCAGGTCAAGCCCGGTCTGCGGAACGCAAATCTGCGTTCCGCTCCGGCGATTATTTATGTTCTTTTGCTTCTTGGGAAATCTCGTGTCCGGTCGCTGTGACGTCCTTGCCGGCGCCTTCGACGGTGTTGCACGCATTCAGGAATGTCGAAGCTCCGAAAAGAAGAACCAGGCCAGTGAATGCGATGGTGAGGTGCTTGCGCATAATAACAACCTTTCTCCCTCTGGCTGTGCCAGTCGGGATTTAGCGAATTGCAAAACGATTCGGCAAAACGGGCGTTCGAGACGGTATCGGCTAATCCGTGTACATCTCTGCCGGAGCGTGCCCGCCTCGCATCCGACTCGGTGGATATTGGGACGGCGGCGCTGGATTACGAGAATAAGCAGGTCGTGATTCTGAGTTTATATATTTGCAAAGGCACCATTTTGGATGGAACTTTAACGCGGGCTCCGCCCGCAACTCGCCCTAAACATGAGTCTGACCACCCGTCCCCATTAGCGGCGGGCCGCGATGCAACGGCCACATCGTGACATGACTCCTTTCGCAATGCCGGCGCAAAACACGCCCGGGCCGCTAACGGGTGCGGTTATCAGGCTCATGTTTGTCCGCGGGTTGCGGGAGAAGCATGCCTTAAAGTGCAAGACGACGGATGGCTGAAAACGTGGCTTCGCCCGTCGCGAGTCAACAGCGGGATGCGCAGATGTGTTGACTGTCCACGCGCAACAATGAAGGCGATGAAACCGAAGCACAGCGCAATGTAGAACCAGCGGTGGCGCCGGAAGTGCCGAAAGAGGAAAGTCATCGGCACAGCCCTTCGCACCTCTTTAGGCCGGAAGAATCAACAACAGTTATCATATTCGAGTTTGGGCGCAGGGTACCCGTGACGACGGCAGCAAGCAGTGGGCCTACAAGGGCAAACCTGTCTATTACTTCGCAATGGACAAGGCGCCCGGCGACAAGACGGGTGAAGGGCGTGGCAATGGAGCATGGCACGTCGCCAAGCCGTAATCTCTCCCAGATGAATTCGGTGACGGCGCCGGCCTCAGATAGGTTCGGCACCGTTTTGACGCTGTTGGTTGAAACAGCCGGGGTTTCGGACCGCTGCGTCTGCGCGCAGCCATCGCCGTTGGATCAAAGACCCGCCAGATTATTCTACGATGTGTTTGTATGAAGATAATCACCTGGGTCAATGGACCATCTGGATTCCTTTCGGAAGCTGAGTTGCCTGCGCCTGGGCGCATACGCTGGACTCCGCGACGCAAAGCCGAAGTGGTGGTGGCGGTAAACGGCGACTTGCTTACGGCGGAAGAAGCGTTCCGGCGGTACGGCCTGACACCGGAAGAGTTTACCAGTTGGGAAAATGCTTTTCGGCGCTCCGGGGTTGGTGGATTACGCACAACC
>JANWHR010000275.1 GCA_025450355.1 Micropepsaceae bacterium | reverse complement strand
GCGGAGGCCTGTTACGTGGCTGCGCGCGCCGAGACCGGCTTCCTTCCGGATTTTGACGCAGTGCCCGAAGCGGTGTTGAAGCGCACGGCCGGCGCGTTCTTCTGTTCACCCTCCAACCCTGAGGGCGCCTGTGCCAGCCGCGAATATTGGCTGAAGCTGTTTCAACTCGCCGACGCACATGATTTTGTTGTGCTCGCGGACGAATGCTATTGCGAGATTTATCACGACGCTCCGCCGGCCGGCGCCATGGACGTGCGCTATCACTCTTCCGGCGGTTTCGACCGGCTGCTTTCCTTCCATTCGCTGTCAAAGCGTTCCAACGTTCCGGGAATGCGCTCGGGCTTTGTCACCGGTTCGGCGGCGCTGATTGCCGCCATAACCCGCTTTCGCAATACCTGCGCGCCGCAGGTACCCATTCCGGTGCTGAAGGCATCGGCCGCGGCCTGGGCGGACGAAGCCCATGTCGAGGCCAACCGGCAGAAATATCGCGAGCGGTTTGCGGTGGCACGACGGATTCTCGGCAACCACCGCGGTTTTCGTCTGCCCGAGGGCGGCTTTTACCTCTGGCTCGATGTCGGCGATGGGCCGGCTTTCGCCAAGGCGCTGTGGCGCGCAACCGGGGTTCGCGTGCTGCCCGGCGCGTTCATGAGCGTGGAAAGCGTTCCCGGCGACGCCCAAAGCAATCCTGGTTTTCGTTATGTACGGCTGGCGCTGGTGCATGATGTCGCGACGCTGACGGCAGCGCTGGAACGGGTGGCCGATTTTCTGCAGGGGGTTTGGCAAGCATGAGTGCTCAACGGATGGGCGTGTATCAGCCGCGTTCCCGCCGCGCCCAGATTGCCGAGGCGTTCGCGGCCTTGCGTGATCGCACCTGGGTTTTGCTGGGCGGCGTGATCTGGCGTCTCGCCGGGTGCGCATTGCTCGCGGTGGCCGCTGTCATTTTGATTATGCTGGCCGGCTACGATTCCACCGACCCGAGCTTTGATGTGGCGACCGGAAAAGAAGCGGCAAACTGGCTGGGCAGAACGGGATCGTTCGGGGCCGATTTGCTGCTTCGCATCTGGGGACTTGCGGCGCTCGCGCTGCCCGCGGTGCTGGCGGCCTGGGGATGGCAAATGAGTACGCGCGTCAACCCGCCACGGCACTTTGCCTGGCGCGGCGGGGCGCTCTTCGCCGGCCTGTGGCTTTGCGCATCCGGAATGGGTGCGATCCCGGGATTCGTTTCGCTGCCGGCGGGTGCGGGCGGAATGGGCGGCGAAGTGACCTGGCCGCTGTTTCAGGCGCTGGCCGGCAGAGCGCAGGTCACTCAGGTGCCGCTGGTCGCGGCAAGCATCATCGGCCTGTGCGGCGCCATGCTTCTGGCGTGGGCGTCGGCGATCGGTGCCCGCACGCTGACGGCCGGTGCGATCGGCGCGGGTTCTCTGATCGGGCGGCTGTTCCGCGCGGGTGGTTCCCTGAAGCCGAGGCAACGCGGGACGCAGCGCCGGGTTTTCATCGCCGACGAGCCCGAAGAAGAGGATTGGGACGAAGAAGACGATGATGGTGGCGATGAAGATGATGATGATGAGCCGGAGCCGCACCGTGCGGCTGTCGCGCAAGAAACCGGCGAGACTCTGGTGCGCCGGACCATGGACCGGCGGAAGAAGTCTCGCACGAAGCTGGAATTGCAGACCGCGCTGAATTTGGCGGAAGGCGAATACCAGTTGCCGCCGCTGGGCGTGCTGGCGGAAGCGCCGCCGGACAGTGCGGGCCCGGCGCTTTCCGACGGCGCGCTTAAGGAAAATGCCCGGCTGCTGGAGGCGGTGCTTTCCGACTTTGGTGTGCGGGGGCGAATTGCCGAAGTCAGACCTGGTCCGGTGGTGACGCTCTACGAATTTGAACCCGCGGCCGGCGTGAAGTCATCGCGGGTGATTTCGCTTGCCGACGATATTGCCCGCTCCATGAGCGCGGTTGCCGCCCGCGTGGCGGTCATCCCCGGCCGCAACGTGATCGGCATCGAACTGCCGAATCCGCGGCGTGAAACGGTTTATTTGCGCGAGCTGCTGGCCGCGCAGGAATATGAGAAATCGCGCGCGCCGCTGACGCTGGCGCTGGGGAAGACCATTGGCGGCGAGCCGGTGATGGCCGATCTCGCCCGCATGCCGCATCTCCTGATCGCGGGCACCACGGGATCGGGCAAATCGGTGGCGCTGAACACCATGATCCTGTCGCTGCTTTACCGCATGCCGCCGAAGGACTGCCGGATGATCATGATTGATCCCAAGATGCTGGAGCTTTCCGTGTACGAAGGAATACCGCATCTGCTGGCGCCGGTGGTGATCGATCCGAAGAAGGCGGTGGTCGCGCTGAAATGGGCGGTCCGGGAAATGGAAAGCCGCTATGGCAAAATGGCCAAGATCGGCGTGCGCGGCGTGGAGGCGTTTAACGAGCGGGTGAAGCGCGCGAAGGACAAGGGCGAAGTGCTGAAGCGTACCGTCCAGACCGGGTTCGACCGCGAAACCGGCAAGCCGGTCTATGAGGACGAGGTCCTGGAACTCGAACCGATGCCGTTCATCGTGGTCGTGGTCGATGAAATGGCCGATCTGATGATGGTCTCGGGGAAGGAAATAGAAGGCGCCGTTCAGCGCCTGGCGCAGATGGCCCGCGCGGCCGGAATTCACCTGATCGCGGCGACGCAGCGGCCTTCGGTGGACGTGATCACCGGCACGATCAAGGCCAATTTCCCGACGCGGATCAGTTTCCAGGTGACGTCAAAAATCGATTCGCGCACCATTCTGGGCGAACAGGGTGCAGAGCAACTGCTGGGCCAGGGCGACATGCTGTACATGATGGCGGGGGGGCGCATCCGGCGCGTACACGGACCATTCTGTTCGGATTCGGAAGTGGAGGACGTCGTCCGGTTTCTGAAGACGCAGGGTAGGCCGGATTACCTCGATGCGGTGACCGAAGAGCCGGACGAAGACGGGGACGAATTCGGCTTTGCGGAGAGCGGAGAGGGCTCCGACGATCTCTTCGACAAAGCGGTCCAGATCGTGGCGCGCGAACGGAAGGTTTCCACGTCCTACATCCAGCGCCGGCTGCAGATCGGATACAACCGGTCGGCACGCCTGATCGAGCGCATGGAAGAGGAGGGGATGATCAGCAAGCCCAACCACCAGGGCAAACGCGAAATCCTGCTGCCGGACCACGAACGATGAGAAGCGAGAAAAGAGAAGCGAGTAGCGCGATTTTGGACACCTCGCCGGCCGCACCCCTTCCTTGTACCGCGGGCGTCCCGCCCGCATCTCTTACTCCGGAAATCCCATGAGTTACGTCGAACGGTCATTGGGGGATGGCGAACGGCTGATCGCGCGTGCGCATTTCCACTGGTTGTACACGGCGAAGGCGCTGCTGGCGGTGATCGTGCCGTTCATTGTGCTGATTATAATTCTGATCTTCGGGCGGGAGATTGCGCAAGGCTGGCTGGCGCTGTTCGGGCTGATGCTGCTGGCTGCCGGCGGGGTTGTCTGTCTGCGCCTGCTGATTCGACGGTGGACGACGGAAATCGCCGTGACCTCCCACCGCTTTGTCGAAAAGCACGGATTGGTTGCACTTCGCACCAATGAGATCGCGCTGGGCAATATCGAGGGCGTCAGACTGTTTCAGGGGCTGTGGGGACGCCTGTGGGGCTATGGCCAACTCCGGATCGAAGGCACCGGCGTCGATGCGGTGGAAATCCCGACGATCGCCGATCCGATCGGGTTCCGGCGCGCGATTGAGACGGCAAAAGGCAGCAAATAGCCTCTGTCCCGGCGCGACTGGCTGGCGTATCCTTGGCCCGCACTGCATCCGGAGGACTCCCATGCGAAGCCGCCATCTGCTGCTTTCCACAACAACGGTCCTTGCCGCGTTCAGCCTGTGGAGCTTAAGCGGGCCGGCCACCCTGCATGCGGCGGATTCCGCGCCGCTGTTGCGCGGTCATGTGGCCGCCCCCAATGGCGCGCCGCTGGCCGGGATTCCGGTGAAGGCGCAACTGGCGGACAGCAACATCACGGTTTCGGTCTATTCGGACAAGAACGGCGACTATGATTTTCCGGCCTGGTCCGACGTCAAGCCGGGTGCCTGGTCGGTGAAGGTCGAGCTGCCGGATTTCGAGCATGTGACGAAGGACGGGGTCGCGCTCGCGAACGGGAAATCCGCGCGGGTGAACCTCACGCTGAAAGCGAAGCCCGTTGCCTATGATGACGCGACGGCTTCGGAAATCATCGCCGGTCTTCCGGGTACGGATCAGCAGAAGGTGCTGTTCTCGCAATGCAGCAACTGCCACACGCTGCAATGGGCTTTGCAGGTCCCGCGGACCCATGACGGCTGGGTGAAAGTGATCCGGATGATGGCGGGCCGCGCGGCAGACGAAGACACGCCGGGCACCTATGCCTTCGGCCAAAAACAGTTCATCGAGCCGTTGGCCGATTACCTGACGCAGATTCGCGGACCTGGCTCATCGGACAAGATTCCGTTCAAGCCGCGGCCGCGGCCGACCGATGCCGCATCCACCAACATCGTGGTGACGGAATATGATCTGCCGCGCGGCGGGCAGCGCGACGTGTTCATGCTGCGCGGCGACCCTCAATATGTCTGGCCGCACGACGTCATCATGAATGATCAGTATGCCTATTATACGGATCACTTCTCCTTTACGATCGGCCGGCTCGACCGCAAAACCGGCGAGGTGAAGGAGCTGCGGTTTGAGGGTCCGCCCGGATCGGGGCGCGATCCCAATGGCGGCGACGGCCGGCCCGGCAATCCCGGCGGCGGCACGCACGAACTTCAGTTCGACCGCCAGGGCAATGTGATCATCGGAATGCGCAAGGGGACGGTGAGATATAACCCGGTAACCAACCGGTTCAACGGTTGGTCCACCGGCAATGATCAGTTCGGACTGGACCCGCAGGGCAATGTCTGGACCCTTCCGGTCAACGGCCAGCTCGTGAAGCTCGACACTTCGAGCGAAGCGCTGAAGCGCACGATCTATCCGATCCCGAAAAATGCCGGCATCTATGACATCGATACCGATGCGAAGGACCGCACGGATCTGTACATCTGGCGCGAAGGAAAGATCGGAATCTTCGATCCGGCAACTCTGGAATATAAGAATTATCCGACTCCGACTCCGATGTCGGGACCGCGGCGCGGCCAGATCGATGCGCAGAACCGCCTGTGGGCAGCCGAATTTTTTGCCGGGCAGGTGCTGATGTTCGATCCGGACAGGCAGCAGTTGAAGGAATATCCACTGATCGAAGGCGTGAAACCATATACGGCGCCCTATGCGGAGCCGTATTCGGCGTCCATTGACGACCAGAACCACATTGTCTGGACCAATGATTTCTCCAGCAGCCGCATCTACAAGATCGACACCGTCACCGGGAAATCCGTCGAGTACATGACGCCATCCAATTACGAGATTCGCGATTTCAAGGTGGAAGTGGGTGCGCCGCGGCCAACGGTCTGGATTCCCGCCTACCGGCCGCCGTCCAAACTGGTGAAAGTGCAGGTGAGATAGCCTCCCACCGTTCCCGCGGCTTCGCGGGCCACTGACCTGCCCTCGTGGACTCCCGATGGGAGCGGCCTTTCAGTGCGCTTCATCCCAGTTCTTGCCGGCGCGCGCATCGACCACCAGCGGCACGCGCAACTGAATGGCCGGCAGGGACGCCTTTTCCATCACTTCGCGCGCGACTTCGCAGACAGGCCGCGCCTCCCTAGCGGGCGCCTCGAAGACCAGTGCGTCATGCACCTGAAGCAGCATGCGCACGTCGAGGTCATGTTCCGCGAACGCGTCAGGCAACCGCACCATGGCCCTGCGGATGATGTCGGCCGCGGAGCCCTGGATCGGCGCGTTGATGGCCTGCCGCTCGCCAAAGGCACGCTGCGCCGCACTTTGCGCACTGACATCGCGGATGTGAATCCGCCGGCCGAATATCGTTTCGACATAGCCGTGCTCGCGGACGAATTTTTTCGTCACGTCCATGTAGTCGCGAATGCCGGGGAAGCGTTCAAAATACTTCCGGATATAGGCATCGGCTTCACCCCGCGGGATCCCCAGCTGGTTGCCAAGCCCGAAGGCGGAAATGCCATAAATGATGCCGAAGTTGATCGCCTTGGCGCGGCGGCGGATCTCGGGCGGCATGCCCTTGATCGGCACCCCG
>JANWHR010000274.1 GCA_025450355.1 Micropepsaceae bacterium | reverse complement strand
GCTTCAAT
The DNA here is from genome assembly GCA_025450355.1 of Micropepsaceae bacterium. Classification (GTDB taxonomy): domain Bacteria; phylum Pseudomonadota; class Alphaproteobacteria; order Micropepsales; family Micropepsaceae; genus CAIYRG01. The sequence goes on along the minus strand of JANWHR010000274.1, from coordinate 10,607 downwards.
CGCGGCTTCCTCGACCAGCAGGATATTTTGCACCAGCGCGGCGGTGATCTGCCGCGTGATCAGCCCGGGCTCCTTGACCCCAATGCCTTCTGCAATGGTTTGACCGCCGCAGGGAAGATCATCTCCGGTCAGAACATTGTGCATGGCCGGATAAAGTTTCGCTTCCGCCCCATAGATGCGCACATCGGGTTTGAGGGCGCGTGCTGCCACCGCCATGCCGGAGATCAGCCCGCCGCCGCCAACCGGCACGGCCAAAGTGTCCAAGCCGGGCACCTGGGCAAAAAATTCCAGAGCGACCGTGCCCTGCCCGGCGATCACCAGCGGATCGTCATAGGGATGGATCAGGACATAGCCCCGATCGGCGGCGAGCTTCAGCGCCGCAGCATGACAATCGGAAAGGCTGGCTCCTTCGACGACCACCGTGGCGCCCAAATCGCGCGTGTGCTTGAGTTTGGTGAAGGGCGTTCCCTCGGGCATGACGATCGTTGCGGGAATGCCCAGCCGGCCGGCGTGATAAGCGACGCCCTGCGCATGATTGCCTGCCGACATGGCAACCACGCCCCGCTGCCGTTCGTGGGCCGTCAGCGAAAGAAGCTTGTTCAGCGCACCGCGCTCCTTGAACGAAGCGGTGAATTGCAGATTTTCGAATTTGAGAAAAATCTCCGCGCCGGAAATGTCAGAGAGAATCCGCGACTGCCGCGCCGGAGTTCTTTCCACGGCGCCTGCGATCCGGCCGGCCGCGGCTTCGATATCCTGGAACAAGATAGGCACTGCGGATGTCATCCGGGGTTCTGGCGGTTCACTCGAGATGAAACACCGCCAGCCCGGCCCGGTTCAACTGCCGCTTCAGTTCGGCAGGGCGAAGACGGTGAGGGTCCAGCCGGCGGGAATCGCGATGTACTGCCTGCCGTCCACGGCAAAAGACATGGGATTGCCATGGATGGGGCCGCCCAGCTGCATGTCCCACAGCGGCTTTCCGTTCAGGGCATCGAGCGCGAAGAAATTGCCTTCCTCCGTACCGCCAAATACGAGATCGCCAGCGGTGGACATGACGCCGTCCATTCCCGGCTCCAGCAGTTTGAATTCCCATTTCAGCTTGCCCGTCGTGCCTTCCAGCGCACGGATTGCGGCATAGGCGTTGTCACCATCCACCGCCGTTCCGCCGCCCGCGGTGTAGGGCTGTCCGGCCGTGTACTTCGCCTGACCCTTGTAATAGATCGTGCTCATCTCGCGTGTGAACTGATAGAACAGCTTCGTCCGTGGGCTGTACGAGGGACTGTACCAGTTGGCCGAGCCCTGAAGATTCGGCCAGACCTCCTTGCCATCGATGGTTGGTTCATTGCCGGGCTTGAGAATGGGCCGGCCTTTTGCATCGAGACCTTCCGCCCAGGTCTGTTTTGCGTATGGCATTCCGGTGATGAATTCGCCCGTTTCGCGATCCAGCACGTAATAGAAGGCGTTTCGATTGGCCAGCGCCAACAGCTTGCGCGGCTTGCCGGCGATCACGTCATCGAACAGCACCGGGATCTGATTCGAATCCCAGTCGTGCACGTCGTGCGGCGTGAACTGGAAGTGCCATTTGATCTGGCCGGTATTCGGATCGAGTGCCAGCACCGAGCAGCTGTACAGATTGTCGCCCGGCCGAACATCGCCGTCGTAATCGGGGCCGGGATTACCGGTAACCCAATACAGCGTATTGAGTGCCGGATCGAACGACCCCGTCAGCCAGCTCGAACTGCCACCGATGTTCGCGCTGTCCTTGCCCCAGGTTTCGCGCCCTGGTTCGCCCGGGCCGGGAATGGTGTAAGTCCGCCAGAGCTGTTTTCCGCTCTTGGCATCATAGGCGGCGATGAACCCGCGAATTCCTGCCTCCGCGCCGGAAACGCCGACGATCACTTTCCCGTCAAGCGCCAAAGGGGCCAGCGTCAGGTAATAGCCTTTGCGGTTGTCATCGACCGCGACGTCCCAGCGGACAATTCCCGACTTTGCATCCAGCGCCGCCAAATGACCGGCGATGGAACCGGCAAAAACCATGTCGCCAAGAACCGCCACCCCGCGATTCACCGGCGGCGAACCGATGACGATCACATTGTCCGGAATCGCTGGCGTCCAGCGCCACAGTGGCCGTCCGGTTTTCACGTCCAGCGCAGTCACCGTGCTCGGCGGTTCGGTGATGTACATGACTCCGTCCACGACGATGGGCGTTGTCTCGAATACACCGGGCCGCTTGAGCTGGTACATCCAGGCTGGGCGCAGCTGCGCAACATTCTGCCGGTTGATCTGCGTGAGCGGCGAGTAACGCTGCGAATTGTAGTTGCCGGAATAGGTCAGCCAGTCCTGCGGCGCATTCGCGGCCTGTACGATCCGGCCGTACGGCACCTGCGCCGAGGCATTCGCGGCCAGGAGAAGCAGAAATCCAACCGCCGAAAGGATCAGCCGTGGCGTCATTTTGCTCTCCCAAGGCTGTAGAGCCAGGCAACGAGATCATCCGTGTCCGCTGGGGTTAGCCGGTCCCGATAGGGCGGCATCAGACTGCGGCCGGCCTGCTTCTCGATATTGGTCACGTCATTTTTGCGGAACGAGTACAGCTTGCCGGAAGCGTCGCGCAGTTGGATGGTGAACGAGTCTTCGTTGACGCGGAAGCCGCGTACCTCGCTGCCACCTTTCTCAACCACGCTTACGGGGAGATATTCCGTAAATCCGTTCTGCAATATCCCCTGCACGCCTTTGGATCTGACCGAGCCGGGATCGAGGATCGCCTGCCTGATCCAGGATGGCGCGCGGCGCTGGCCGGTTTTCGACAGTTCCGGGCCAAAGGCGCCGCCCTGGCCGTTGATGACGTGGCATGAGGAACAATCCAGCCGCGCATAAACCGCACGTCCGCGCTCGGCGTTTCCCGCCACCGTTTCGGTTTTGCCATTGCCGAGCGTTCGCACATAGGCGGCAAGGACGTTTACCTCCTCCTCCGTCATGCGGCGGACGCGCGGCATGCCGCGTTCCGGAATGCCATCACGAATGATCTTGTGCAGCGTCGCGTCATCCGCGGCGAGCGGATGGTTCAGCGCCGGCGCCTCATCGCCCGCGCCATTTGTCCCGTGGCAATCCTGGCAGAGGCCATCGAACAGCCTTTTTCCTTCGCCTGGTTGGGTAAAGGTTTGGGCCGACGCGACCGATGCCGACAGGCACGCCGCCGCCGCGATCAAACACACGCGAATGCTTGCTTTCATGGCAACCCTCCGGGACGCAGGTTAACTCAGAAGTCCGCGGTTTGGGCTTCCGGAATATGATAATCGAACAGGTTCCGGTTGTTCTCGGCACAGATGATTTCGTCGTGACCGGCCTCGACGCGGCGATAGCGCCGCATGCCCCACCAGGGCTGGTACCAGCTTTCCGGATCTTCGACCGAAAACACCACCTCCATGCCCTTGCCGTCGCCGGTCATGCGCCAGCGCTCGATGACATGCAGCTGTTCGCTGTGCGGCGTGCGATAGACGTCGGCAATGGTCCGGTCGTTCAGGCCGATCGTGTCCACCACCAGCGTGTCGCCTTCATAGTGGCCCACCGATTCTCCGTACCAGGACGGCTTAGGGTTCGCCGAATGTGGCACATTCATATAGACCCGGCGGACCTGTTGGTCGCTTTCGATGATCATCCAGATTTCCTTCGGCGTCTGGATGAAGCGGACCGGGTTGGGGCCACCCTGGCCCATGAACATGGGCACACCGGACGGCATGCAGCTTGAACCCGGCGTGAAGGCGACCTTTCCCGCCAGGACCTCATTGATGTCCTGCTTCATCCGCGCCTTGACCTCCGGTTTCAGATTGGGATTGGTCAGGTCGGCAATCCGGAAGCTCGGCTGATTGCCGGTGCCATTCGGCACGAACGGATGCGCGGGGTCGCTGACCACCGGGGCGGGTTGATGGCCAGGCGCCGGCTCAAAGAACGGCCCCGCGCCATTGAAACCCACCCACCCGGTCGCTGCATCCGGCCCGAAATCCGGTGGGCTGTCTTGTTGCGGCAAGGCCGGCGCCGTGGTGATCGCGGCCAAAACAATGCCCAAAACAGTTCGGCGGATCAGGCTCATGTCATGCCTCCGGATTTGTGCGCCGGTGTCCTCATTCAGCGCAGGCGGTCTTTTGCAGGTTATGGCTGCCAGCGGTCCATGGCCTGATGGTGCAGAGATTGCGGGGGCAGTTCGGCAAGCTCGATACGGTTGCCGTTCAGGTCCAGAATATTGGACAGGACAGCCTTGGTCGGGCTGGTGGTGATGATCGGGCCGACATTGGCGCCGCGCGCTTTGAACATGGCCGTCGCGTCGGCCATGTTGTCCACGTAGAGGCCGAAATGGTTCAACCCGGGCGGGCGCTGGACGCTCGCCGGCAGCAGTTCGATGAAAGTGCCCTTGCTGATCTGCACATAGACCAGCTGCAATTCGCCCTTGGCGTTCTTCACGCGAAATGCCTCGGGGAAACCCATGGTTTTGGTATAGAAATCGACCGCCTTTTCGAGATCAGGCACGCTGATCGCGACATGGTTGAGGCCGACAATGCCGTGATTGGGACTTGAGCTGTGGTTTTGGCCGACCGCGGCGCTGACCGCGAATCCGCCCGCCAACATGCCAGCCACGAACAGAACAATTCCGCGCATTGCAAGCTCTCCCTTTTTGCTTTGCCGTAAAAGCATAGCACAGGGCCGCAACGGCTGAGCATGGAATCCGGCGCTTCTGTGCGGCACTGCAGCCGGTTATGATGGGCAGAGCTGCCGACGTACTGCAAGCCGCGATTCCGGAGGCCGATCATGAGAAAAATTCCGCTTTGTGCAGCATTCCTTGCGCTTTGGCCCATGGCCGGATTTGCGCAGACCGACAAAGACCTCAACAATGACGGCAAAAATCCGGAAAACGTCACCACACAGAGCATGGGCTTCGACCGGAAGAGTTACAGCCCGGCCGATCAGATCAACGCCTCCAACGTGCGGCGTCTGGTGCCGATCTGGAATACCAGTCTGATGAATGATCAGGGCGAACTGGCGCAGCCGACTGTGTTCAACGGCGTCATGTATGTGGTGAACAGCAAGTGGACGATTGCGATCGACGTGGATACCGGCCGCCAGATCTGGCGCACGCCGGTGAAACTGGAAAAGCCGGTTCAGCGCGCGGTGTACAATCGCGGCGCAGCCACGATCTATCACGGCAAAGTCTTCCGGGTGACGATCGACAATCACGTCGTCGCGCTGGACATGAAAACCGGCAAGGAAGCATGGAACCAGAAATACGCCGACATGAAGGATGGATTTTACTCCACGGGCGGTCCCATCGTTGCCAACGGCGTGCTGATTTCCGGAGTGGCGGGCGGCGAATCCACGACGCGCGGGTTTCTCGACGGGTGGGATCCCGACACCGGCAAAAAGCTCTGGCGCCGGTACACGATTCCTGCGCCGGGCGAGCCGGGCTCCGAAACCTGGCCGAAGGGCAGTAACGCCTGGTCGCAGGGCGGCGGCCCGACCTGGCGCTCCGGTTCCTACGATCCGGAACTCGATCTGGTTTATTGGGGCGTCGGCAATGCCGAACCGTATGATCCACGGCCTCGCCAGGGCATGGACAGTCTGTACACGAATAGCGTGCTTGCGATCCGGCCCAAAACCGGTGAGCTCGTCTGTTATTATCAGTACACGCCAAACGACGTTTATGACGTCGATGCCACGGACGAGCAGATTCTCGCGGATATGACGATCAACGGTCAGACGCGCAAGGTGATGATCCAGACCAACAAGAATGGCTTTCTGTATGTGCTGGACCGCACCAACTGCAAACTGATCGCCGCCCATCCCTACACGCGGGTGAATTGGGCGTCGAAAATCGACATGCAGACCGGCCGGCCGGTATTGAGCGACATCTACAAGCGATTTGCCGCCGGAGAAGAGGTCGAGATTTTGCCGTCACGCGGCACCAATGCGGTGCCCTCAGCCTTCGATCCGCGCACCGGGCTGGTTTACGCCAGTAGTTGGGATGTGCCACGTCTGCAAAAAATCGACCCCAACGCCAAAGAAGACGTTCTCGGGGAGAACTCTACCGGCGTCTCAGCGCGGCAGCCGGAAACCAAACCCGGGGATGTGCTCGGACATTTTCTCGCCATCGATCCTTTGACCGGGGAAAAAAAATGGGAAATGCCGCTGGTCAATCTGCCGGCTTCGGCAGGCATGCTGGCGACGGGTGGTGGCCTGATCTTCACCGGAAAGCTGACCGGTGAATTCATTGCGCTGGACGAGAAGACCGGCAAGCAACTCTGGCAGTTCCAGACCGGATCGAGCGTGAACTCGACGGCGATCACTTACATGCACAAGGGCCGGCAATACGTCAGCATCGCATCGGGTCTTGGCGGCGTATTGGCCACCCGCTATGCATCAAAAATCATGCCGTCCGGCGGCTCGATGTGGACTTTCGCGCTGATGCCGCAATGATGGTGCGGCGAACGATACGCAATTGGCTTTGGGAGGGCCGCAGATGAACAGCAATCCGAAATTTACCCGCCGCACCTTTGTCGCCGGAACAGTCGCGGCCGGAGCGGCCGCGGCATTCGCCCGGCTGCCCGTGCGCGCAGCCGAACAAAGGAAAATCGTCCGCGTGGACGGGAAACAGGTGAAGGTGATCGACATCCACGGCCACATCGTGATTCCCAAAGCCCAGGAAGTCCTCGCCGGCACTTCGCTGAAGGGACGGTTTCCGGCCAATCAGGACATGGCAAAGTCGGCGCAGGCGCGGCTTGACCGCATGGACCGCCGCGGCATCGACATGCAGGTCTTGAGCATCAACGATTACTGGTGGTACGCGGCCGACCGCGATCTCGCGGCGAAAATTGTGCGCGTGCATGATGAGGGGGTTTCCGACTGGTGCCGCGGGCATTCCGACCGCTTCGCCGGCCTGACCTCACCCGCGCTCCAGCATCCCGATCTGGCGGCAGAACAGCTTGAATACGCGGTCAAAACGCTCGGGCTGCACGGCGCTTCCGTCGGAACGATGAAGAGCGGCGAAATACCGTCATCCGAAAAATACGATCCGTTCTGGCGCAAGGCCGAAGAACTCGATGTTCCGATTTTCATGCACCCGACGAACGCCGATGGAATCGTTCAGGAGAAGGCGTTTGAAGGCCGCGGCGATCTCGGCAACATTATCGGGAATCCGTTCGAGACGACGCTGTTCCTGGCAAAGATGATCTACGACGGAACGCTGGATCGATTCCCGGGGCTGAAGATCTGCGGCGCGCATGCGGCTGGCTATCTTCCGGCCTATCTTGGGCGCACCAATGTGGCGTGTGAAGTCCGGCCAACCGCGAAGTGCGCAAACAAAAAATCACCGGCGAGCTACCTGAAGTCACAGATCATCGCGGACTCGATGGTATTTACCGACGAAGGCATGCGCCATCTGGTGGCGGAGATGGGTCCGGGTCAGATCGTGTATGGATCGGATATGCCGTTCAATTGGCCCGACACGATCGATGTCATCGTCAATGCGAAGTACCTGGACAGCGGCGAAAAGGAAGCCATTCTCGGCGGCAATATGACCCGGCTGCTGAAAATATGAAGCCGGGGCCATTACTGTTTGCGGCGATCTGCGCCTCCGTTGCGCCATACGCGGCAGGCGCCGCCGAGGGGGATGTCTCCGGCATTTGGTGGGCCAACAGCTACAGCATGCAAATCCGGCCGCAGGACGGCAGTGCGATCCCGTTCACGGCCGCAGGTGCGGAAGCATTTCGGAAGAACGCGGCGGGGCTCGCCAACGGTACAATCGAAGATGCCGCCCGAAAATATTGCGTCCCCGATGGCGTTCCCCGGATTTTGGCGACGCCTTATCCGTTCCAGATTTTCGAATCGCCGGGTTTCGCGACGATCTTCTACGAACAGAACCACGTCTTCCGGAGCATTCCGCTGGACCGGCCCGTCGCAACGGATGAGGAGCTTGCCGCCTATCCCTATTATTCGGGCAATTCATTTGGCCATTGGGAAGGCGACACGTTGGTGGTGCTGACAAAGGGGTTTAACGAGAAAACCTTCGTGGACGCGAGCGGTGTGCCGCATAGCGACCGGCTGCGCGTGACCGAGCGTCTTCGCAAGATCAATGGCGGAAAATCGCTGGAAGATGTTGCGACGATCGAGGATCCCGTGATGTTCACGCGGCCGTGGACAGCCCGGTTCGTCTATGAGCTTAATCCGGAGGTGCGGTTCGACACATCGTTTACCTGCGGCGAGAAACACCGCGACCTTTCGCGGGTGAAGGGGGTACCCCGATGAGCCGGCTTATTTCCTTTTTGGTTACGGTCGCAACGGGCGTGCTCGTCGCGGCGCCGGCGGATTCGCAGACGGCGCAGACGCCCGACCTGAACGGATTCTGGACGCATGGTTTCAGCCTTGGTTTTGCCGCCCCGCCAGAGGGTGGCGCTGGCCCCGTCCACGATGTGAAGACCATTGCCCAGATGCGGGCCATGGGCCAGTTCCTGGTGCACGAAGCGGATACAACCAATCCGGCGCTGCAGGCTTGGGTCGCGGACGCGTTGAAGAAGGCGAATGAGGCGGCGAAGAGCGGTCATCGTATTCCCTCGCAGCAGGAAACCTGCTTCCCCTCCGGCGTGCCGAATTACTGGACACATCCGCTGGCCTTGCAGGTGGTTCAGACGAAGGATTACGTCGTCTTTCTGCACGCGCGCGATCATCAGGTTCGCATCGTGCACCTGAACAAACCCCATCTGCCCAACCCGCAACCCTCCTGGTACGGAGATTCGATCGGCCATTTCGAAGGCGATACGCTGGTCGTGGACACCATTGGTCTGAATGACAGGACGCCCGTGGACGTATTCCACACCCCGCACACGGTAAAGGAGCACGTTGTGGAGCGCATCCGGGTGGTGCGCGACGCGCGCGGCGGCAAGAATCTGGAAGTACGCTTTACCGTGGACGACCCGGGTGCGTTCACGATGCCGTGGACGGGAATTGAGACCTATCGCGGTGTGGGCGGGCCGAACGGCGTGCATGATCCTGTGGCAAAGGACAATCTTCTGGACGAGGAAGTCTGCGCCGAAAATGACGTCGCAATCGGAATTCCGGAATTCGCCATCCCGACCGAAAAGTCCATCAGGTTCCGGTAGCCGGTTGTGGGCGGGTGATCCAGCCGCCGCCCAGAAGGCGGGTGCCGCCGCTCTCGTAAAACACGCAGGCCTGGCCCGGGGCGATGGTATCGCCGTCACCAGTCAGGCGGACTTTGGCGGTGCGGTCCTCACGCAAGTCAACCTCAGCAGCGGCGGGGGGGCGCGTTGAACGCACTTTCACCGAACATGTCACCGAACGGCTGTTCGGAGCACCCAGCCAGTTGACGTCCGCGACGGTGAACGTCCGCTGGCGGAGGGATTCACGTGGCCCGACCACAATTGTCCGTGCCGCCGGGTCAATGCGCGTCACAAACAGCGGCTCGCGATTACCGGAAATACCCAGTCTTTTGCGCTGCCCGACCGTGAACTGAATGACTCCGGAATGCGCCCCCAGAATCCGGCCGTCCTCATCCACGATTTCACCAGCGCTATCCGTGTCCCGACGGATACGACGGACGATCTCCGCATAACGGCCCTCCGGCACAAAGCAGATATCCTGGGAATCCGGTTTTTCGGCCGTGGACAACTGTAGGTCGCGCGCGATTTCGCGCACCTTCTCCTTCGGCATGTCTCCGATGGGGAAATGGAGCAGTCCAAGTTGATCTCGGGTGGTCGCGAACAGAAAGTAGCTTTGGTCGCGCCTCGCGTCCGCCGCACAATGCAGCTCCGGACCATCTGCAGTGTCGATCTTTCGTACATAATGGCCGGTCGCCAGCATTTCCGCACCAAGCTCGCGCGCAAGCGCAAGCAGGTCGCCGAATTTGATCCGCTGGTTGCACCGCACACAGGGGATCGGTGTCTCGCCGCGCAGGTAGGCATCGGCGAAATCATCCATAACGGCGCGGCGGAATCTCTCCTCGTAATCCAGCACGTAATGCGGGATTTCCAACCGCTCCGCCACGCGTTTCGCGTCGTGAATGTCGCGTCCGGCGCAGCATGCGCCTTTCCTGTTTAGCGCCGCGCCGTGGTCGTAAAGCTGAAGTGTAACGCCGACGACATCGTAATGCCGGCGCACCAGGATTCCGGCGGCTACCGAGGAATCCACGCCCCCGGACATGGCGACAACGACGCGCGGCTTTCCCGTTCCAACAGTCATGGCGGGCGGGAATATAGAGGCCGGTCATGGAGGTGCAAGCGCACCGCCCGGCCATTCCGGATCAGCGCATCGCGTGGCGCCGCAGATGGCGCTTGGCAAACTGTTCCTGTTGCCGGAAATCCGCCACCACGGCGGCAGTTTGCGCGCTGCGCCGCCGGCGTTCGGCCTCCGCAAATTCCGCGGCCCGCAGTTCCTCGGTTGCCGCTGCAAATTCGGATTCCAGCCGCTCCCGGTCGCGTTCCAGTTCGACCCGGGTTTTTTCGATATTCTGGCGGCGCAATTGGAGCCCTTCGAGGATCCGTGGCATCGCCAGACGGGCGATTATCGAATCCGCACCGCGTTGTTGCTCGCGGGCAACAGCCCCGTCCAGTTGC
>JANWHR010000273.1 GCA_025450355.1 Micropepsaceae bacterium | reverse complement strand
GCGGCACTATCGGATTCGGAACCGAATGTGCTGACGCCCACTTTTTTGCCCTTCAGCGCCGTCGCGGTGCTGATGCCGCGCGCGCCGAAAAAGCGGAAGCTCATCGTGTTCGCGCCGGACGCGATCAGCCGGTAATCGCCGCCTTTATCATTCGCGTCGATGACGGAGGAAAGGCCCACCATCATCGCCTGCAGTCGCCCGGCCCCAACTTCGGCCAGTCCGCGGCTGCCACCGTCGGTGTTGACGATCTGCACATCGAGTCCGCGCGCTTTGAACAGGCCAGCCTGTTGTGCCACCCACAGCGGCAGCATGTTGACCGTTGGCGCCGCGATACCAACCCGGAATCCGGTCATCTCCGCACAACCGGCCGCAGTCTCTGCGGCAAGCAAAATCATGGCGGCCAGCGACAGGTGGATCAGTCCGGCTGCCCGGACAAAGCCATTGCGCACGCTTCACACGGTCCGGGGTGGCGAAATATAATCGCGGGTGATCGCCTTCACATTCGCCGTGCCGGCCAGTTGCATGACGATGTAGAGGTCGTCGCGCAGGTATTCGAGCACGCTCTGGGCGCCGAGATGTCCGCCGAGCGCAAGCCCGTAGAGCACCGGCCGCCCGCAGGCGACCACGTCGGCCCCCAGCGCCAGCGCCCGGAACACGTCCTGGCCACGACGGATGCCGCTGTCGAAAACAATCGGTACACGGCCATTCACCGCGTCCGCAATCCGCGGCAGCACCGAAACCGACGCCGGAACGCCGTCCAGCGCACGGCCGCCGTGATTCGAGACCCAGACCGCATCGATGCCACGTTCGACCGCCTGTCGTGCTGTCGCCGGCGACATCACGCCCTTCACCACCACCGGCAATCCGGTTTGTTCCTTGACCCAGACCATGTCGTCCCAATTCAGATCGACCTTGCGCCGGCTCATGATTGCGGCCGCCTTCACCGGATCGGGCTCGTTTTTCGGCGCGTTGCCCTTGCCCAGCGACGCCGGAATCCGGAAGTTGTTGCGGATATTGTTGTCGCGCGGATAGGCCAGGGTGGAATCGATGGTCGGCACGATTGCCGAATAGCCCGCCGCCTTGGCTCGCATGATGACTTCGCGCGCATAGCCGCGATCGGCAGGGAAATAAAGCTGCATCCATTTCGGGCCAGGATGGGCAGCGGCCACATCCTCCAGCGAAACGTTCGACTGCATGGACAGAACCATCAGCGCGCCCGTCGCCTCGGCCGCCTGCGCCGTGCCAATCTCCTTGGATACATGCGCAAGGCCGTGGCTGCCCATCGGCGGAATGATGATCGGGAAGGGAAGCTTCGAGCCGAGAATGGTGACCGAGAGATCGGGTTTGAGCACGCCCCCAAGGAAATGCGGCTCGAGTCCGATGGCCACCATGGCGCGCAGGTTCTCACGCTTGGTGTATTCCGCGCCCGACCCGCCAAAGATGTAACCATAGCCGCCCTTGGGCAGGATCTTCTCGGCCTCGACCTCCAGCTCCGCGGTGTTGACGATCTTTAGCCGCTTCACTTCCGTGCCGCCGGTGTACTGGACCTTCTCGTCCCCCGGCAGGACACTGCTGCCGCGCGTTTCACCAGGTCCTGCGGACGCAGGCGCCGTTTGCGCCGATGCCGCCGAAGTGGCCACGGCCGCTGCGGCCAGGGTCCCTGCCAAAACGAAATCGCGCCGCTGCACGTCCATCGCATCCTCCCGTGATGTATCCGGCTTCAGCCGGGTCCGCCCAGTTTAGCGGATATTTCCATCGGAATGCGAATGAAGCGATGAAAGCTGCCCGATCAGCGCGTCCTGTTCGAGCGACAACGCTGCGAGCCGTCCGGCACGGGACAGCACGGAAAGGCCAATCAAAGAACAGACCGCAAGAATGATGTCCGCCTGACGCCGGCGATCGGCCACGGGCGCAAGTCCCGCCGCGTCCGCAAAGGCCGTGAGCGCGGCGATCAGCTTCCCGTTGAACAGCCGTTCTGCATCGGAGGGATTTTCCGCGCCGGAGAGCGCGGAGACCGCCGCCGGCAGCGCACCGCTGCTGCGCAGATAGTTCAGCACAATGGCGGATGCGCTTTCCAGTGACGGCGCGGCGTCCTTTTTCTCGCGTAGTTCCCTCGTCAGCGAGGCAAGGTCGTCGGTCGCGAGCGCGATCACCAGTTCGGCGCGATTGCGAAAATATTCATAGACGGATGCAGGCGCATAGCCGGCCTCCGCGGCGACCGATCTGAGCGACAGATTGCCTGCGCCCTGGTGGCTGGCGACCCTCCTTGCGGCATCGAGAATGGCGGCGCGGTTGGCGGCGCGCTGCCGGGTGCGCCGTTCGATCCGGCGGGACAAATGCTCGTTCATCGCCCAATGATAAGCGATTCGCCCGAATTCCCTGAGAGAAACGGAATCCCGTTGGAAATTCCAACGTTGATCAATTTGCAGACGAGCAGCCCCATACGCAGCGGTTTCGCCCCGGCTACGCGGCTGCCAGGTGCTCGCCAGTCCGGGCTATTTTTTGTGCGAAGCCTGAAAAGACTTTACCGCGTTGTTGTATGCGCCGCCGATCCGCACCTTGGTCTTCTGATTGTCGTCGCCCTTTTTTGTATAGTCATCTCTGAGGGCGATCAGCTCTTTCCGCTGGGTATTGTCCTTGTCGTGCTTCGGATCAATCGATTTTAACTGCTGGTCGGCATCGTCGATCGCAGCCTTCAGGCAAAGCTGATATTGGTCCGAATCCTTGATGAAAGCGACGACGTCCTTGCGGGACTGATTCATTTCATCCTGGCTGGCGGTTTTTCCGTCCTTCGGCACCACGGGTTCGACGGGCGCCATGCACTTCGATTCGGCAGCAAGGGCCGGTGCGGCCAGCATGGCAAGCGCCACGGTGGAAAGGCAAAGTCGGCTGATCATGCAAATGCTCCGTTCCTGAGGCGGTCCTGACGCGGAGTTAGAGCATAAAGGCTTTCAACCTGAAAGGGTCTCCACTGCGCCAAAGCCACTGTTTTGGCGGAGTTGCAGCGAACTCATCTGATCTTGCCGGCGCAGAATTCTTCGGGCGTGGGATGCCTTCGGGCTGCGCGGATAAGTGCAAAGCGCAGCATTTCGTCGCTGTTCAGATCGGCCGGTTTGCGTCCCGAAGCGAAGCGGAGAGCGCTCTCGCCAGCTTCAATCATATGCCGGATGCGAATGGCATCAGACGGATTCAAACTGCACCTCCGCAGTCGCGACGACGTCATCACGGAACCAGAGGCTCAGGTCCTCGGCTGTTCGCCGGTCAATCGCCCGTCCGCCGGCGAGCTCCGAAAACTCGGACTGAATGCGGGCGAGCTTAAGCAGACCCGGTTCCTGCCCGGGTTCGAACTCCACCAGCAGGTCGATGTCGCTATCGGGCCTCGCTGTACCTTTTAGCGTTGATCCAAACACGGCCGCCGCCGGCACAATTCGGCCAAGGCATAATGGTCGGAAAAGACAGGTTTAAGCATGAAAAGTGAGACCTTTTCCGGCGCGTGGGCCGAATATCGCACACAGCCCGCCGCAATCACAAAGGCCCGCTTCATCCGTAACGGTGCAACGCAACGGCGAGGCCCTGCACGGGTTCACCGGATTCGATGCGGGGGGCGCAGTCGAGAATACCCATAGATTCGAGGCCAGCCTTCGCTGCGGCCGTGCGAAGATATTCCGCCGAATGGCGGTAACGGCGCTTTGGGCCGAGCGCAAATCCGGACTCCGGCTGCTTCTCAACCGTGAACAGAAACCAGCCGCCGGGCCTCAACCTCGCACGCGCACCGCGAAATATACGCGACAGATCGCCGAAATAGACCAGCGTGTCCGCGGCGATCAGCAGATCAAACCGCCGGCGCGAGCGGGCAAGGAAAATATCGAGGTCGGCGGCGGTGAGTTCATCAGAGATGTCCTTGGCCCGCGCGCACGCGATCATGCGTTGCGAAACATCAACCCCGGTCATGCGGCGCGCGAGCGGCCGGAACAGCTCGCCGGCACGGCCGGTGCCGCAACCAAGATCAAGAATGTCAAAACCTGCGGCGGGCGCCCCGAACAGCATGTCCGCCAGAGAACGCAGGACCGCCGGCGCGCGATAGTGAAGATCCCGGACCATGGCGCGGTCGTAATCATCCGAGAACTGATCAAACAGATGCCGGACATATTCCGTAGGCGCACGATCCAGCCGTTTCATGCGTTCGGCGGCGCGGATGCCTTCCTCCGCGCGTTTCCGGTGCACGCCAGCGCGCGGCACAACCGGTGCCAAGACTTCGATCGCGCGATCCGGTTCGCCGGCCTTCAGCCAGGCGCGGCCCAGTGCGACAACGGCCGCATGCCACTCCGGCGTAGCGGCCACGGCCCGTTGCAATTCGGCAATGACGGCGGGGAGATCACCGGCGGAAATCAGCCCCTTTGCGCGATTCAGCGGCGAAACCGCGCGCCGTTTCACTGAAGCGCCGGCGGCCGGTGAACAACTCTACTGATGGAAAGCGCCGGACCGGCAGCCCAGGAATCCGAGAGCGGCACGCCGTGCTTTTCAATGTCCAGCATCGCATAGGCATAACCCTGCGCGATGATGCGTTCAAAACCTTTCCAGTCGCGAATGCTGATGCCGTCGAGTGGTGGTTCGATCAGGAAATCCGCCAGCGCGCGGACCTGGCGCCGCTGGGAATCGCTGCCCACCGTCCCTGCCCGCATCAGGATCGAAATGATCGAGGGCGTGCCGCGCATCCGCTGCCAGATCAGAGAAAAAATCGAACGTTCGCCATAATGCTCGTCATCACAGCGAAGGTCGATTTCGCCCGAGACATCGACGGCAATGATCGGACCGCGCGCGTCCGCCGCCATGATATCGACGGGCAGATTGTTCATCACCCCGCCATCCACCAGAAGATGGCCGCCCTCGGCGATCGGTGGCAGGATACCCGGCACTGCGACGCTGGCGCGCAGCGCCCGCCACAGCGGGCCGGAGCGATGCACATAATCCCGGCCGGTTGTCAGGTCGGACGAGACGCAGAAATAGGGCTTCGGCAGATCTTCGATCCTTGTGTCACCAAAGTGCTTTTTCAGCAGGGCGCTGACTTTTGCCCCGCGGAAGAGCGCAATCAGCGGCAGCGTGTAGTCCGAAAGCGGCCGGTTGGTCACGAAGGCTTCGCGCACCCGCTCCGTCAGTTCATCGAGGCTCCATTCCATGGCGATTCCGGCCGCGATAATGCCGCCCATGCTGGTGCCTGCAACGCAATCGAAGGGGACGCCGGCCTCGTGCAAAGCCTTCAGAACGCCGATATGGGCAAAACCGCGCGCGCCACCGCCCGCCAGCACGATGTTCACCCTGGAACCGGCGACAAAGCGGGCCAGGCGCCGGATGTCTTCGATATTGCCGGTCCGCACGTGGTGGTGCGTACCAAACAAGTCGCTGCGGAATTCGATGTGCCGCGGCAAACCGCTGTGGACCGGCCCCTTTGAATGAACGAGCAGCAATTCCGGCGTGGCGGTCAACTCGCGCTGAAAAAACCGGCGCTCGAACGGGTGCAGCGGAAGCGTCTCGTCGGCCCGCGCGATCAGCATGATGCGGTCGGCCTGCCGCAGGCAAAGGCTGGTCCAACTGCTGTCCGGCTGGTCGCCATGATAGAAGACGATGTCGTGTTCGGCCTCGAAGCGATTGAACCATTCGGTGGTTTCACCGCTGGCCGACGAATCCAGCACGGCCGCCTTGGCGCCCATTTGGACCAATGCGTCTGCCATCGCGCGCACCGCGGCGACCTCGGTCAGCCCGCGCTGCAGCGGCACCATGGCAAAGGTTTTTGGCCGGGCCCGCTGTTGTGCGCCGCGCGTGGTCTCACGCAACCGCCGCACCACGATCTTCAGCAGATTGAGCATCACCCGCGGATGGCGCGCGATCAGCATGTCGAAGGCTTTGGGTCCGATCCGCAAGAGCTCGGTATCGCGCAGCGCGACCAGTGTCGCCGAATGGGATTCCCCGGTCAGCAGCGACATTTCACCCACGGTTTCGCCGGCGGGAATCGTGGCGACCAGCCGGTTCGGGCCCTCGGCGCTCTCGACAAACACCCCGAGCGAACCGGTGACGACCAGAAAAATGGCGCGGTCGTTGTCACCGTCGCGGGCGAGCTGTGTGCCTCCGGGCAGGCCAAACCAGTCGGCCGCTGCCAGCAGCCGCCGCAGTGCCTGATCGCCAACCTGTTCCAGAATCCGGAAAGTCTTCAGCCGCTCGCGCAATGCGGGCGGGTAACCCGGCTCATTGGCCGAAAGCAGTGGCGCCAGAAGGTTCAAATCTGCAATGCCGGGGCCGTCGAACCAACCCATAAACACCACCTTCAGTTGCCGCGCCAGCATAGGCCGGCCTTTCAACTCCGGCTTGACAGGCCGCAACCTTGGCCAATCTATTGATTTCTAAACGTTGTCGCAGCCTTCACGTTCATTTGTCCATTTCTGTGGCACAGTCCAGGCCAGCATGATGGCGAATTTATGAGAGTTTTCCGCGGTCTCGCGCTTGCCCTGATGCTGTGCGGCTGTGCGGTAAGACCCACCACAACGGTCCAGCCTCCGCTGCAGACGCAGCTCGAAGCCGTGAAAGAACGGCTGTTCGTGCTGGTAGAGGCGGAGCGGGAGCGCGAGAAAAACGGCGCCAAACCGCTGATTATCGATCCCGAGCTGGTCCACGCCGCCCAAACCCATTCCGACGACATGGCGACCAAGCACTCGTTCGACGTTGGCAATCCCGATGGCAATCTGGCGATCAACACGTTGCTGACGAATCCCAAATTCCGGGGCTATGTCGCGGAAAATTCCGCGGCGCAATATTTCACACCCGGCACACCCCTTGATGCGCAGCGCTTCGCACAAGGTTTCTTAAGCATCTGGGAAAACAGTCCCGACCACCGCCAGAACCTGACCTGGCCCGGATTTGAGCGCACCGGCATCGGCATCACCGCCGACGGCAACATGGTTTATGCGGCCGAGCTGTTCGCGACGGACCTCGGCCTGCCGGAACCGCAATGATGGGCCTGAGACTCCCCGCCATCGGCGCGCTCATCATCTCGCTCGCACTGCTGTGCGGCGGCGCGGAGGGCCAGGAACTGGCGTCCGGGCTCTCCACCGACCTGATTCAGATCACCTCGAATTTCAACGGCACGGACATCGTGCTGTTCGGCGCGATCGAATCCGCGCCCGATGCCATGCCGAACAAGGACCAGGACCTGGTGATAGTGATCCGGGGCCCTCCGGTGGACATGACCGTTCGGCGGAAAGGAAGGGTGTTCGGCATCTGGATGAATCGCGAAGTGGTCCAGTTGAGCGGGATGCCTGGCTATTACTTCCTTGCCAGCACGCGGCCGCTGGACGACATCGCCACATTGCCGACACTTCAGCGCTTTCATCTGGGTACGGCCAATCTCGATGCAACCGTGCATGGCGCGGTCAGCCCGGAGGACGCGATTGCTTTTCGCGCCGCGGCGGTCCGCGATCTGAAACGCGATCATCTCTATTGGGAAAGCCCCACCGGGATCGAGTTTCTCAGCCGGACCCTGTTCCGCGCGCAAATCCCGCTTCCCGCCGCGGTCCCGCCCGGCGAATATCGTGCCGAAGTGTTTCTGTTTCGCGGCGGTCAGGTGGTCAGCGCGCAATCATCGCCACTGTTCGTCGATAAAAGCGGCTTTGAGCGGCAGGTGTACAACTACGCCTACCAGGCGTCCTTCGCCTATGGGTTTGTGACCGTGTTGATGGCGCTGGGCTTCGGCTACGCCGGCTTCATCATCTTCCGCCGCCGCGCCTAGATCTTCGCCTCCCCCTTGTGGGGAGGCACGCACTTTGCATTTCGCAAAGTGCGGGTGGGGGTCTTTCCAACCTTCCCCGCCCCCGAAAAGTTATGCTGTTCCGCCCCTCGTCAGCCATTGGCGCAGGCGTGGCCGGTAGCGGTTAGCAGTGAGGCCATATACTCTCAGACGCCCACCAGGAGCAGCCACGATGAAGGCCATCGATATCACACGGACCTTGTCTGGAGTGGCCCTAATCTCGTCGATCATGTTCGGCGGATTGGCCGCCCGAGCAAGCGTGCTGGACCAGACGAAAAGGGTCGCCGGCGTCACCGTCCACTACAAGGTCGTGCTGCCGGACGGTTACGATGCGACCAAAGCATATCCCGGAATCATCGCCTTCGGTGGCGGGCCGCAGACGATGAACACGGTGGACGGAATCCTTTCCCGCAACTTTCGCGCCGAGGCCGAAAAGCGCGGCTACATCGTCGTGGCGCCCGCCGCGCCCGATGGCGATCTGTTCTTCGAAGAAGGCGCACGCATCTTCCCGGACTTCCTGAAGATGATTCTCGCCGACTACAAAATTCAGGACGGCAAGTTCCACATTGCGGGTCCCTCCAATGGCGGCATCTCGGCTTTCCATATCGCGGCCGCCAACCCGCAATATTTCCTCTCGGTCACCGCCTTCCCCGGATACATGTGGGAATCGACGGAGGCGAAGCTTCAGGCCATCTCAAAGATGTGCGTCTTCATGTATGTCGGCGAAAACGACGAATACCGCTGGCACCCGGAGATGCAGCGCGAGGCGGAATTCCTCCGCAGCAAGGGAACCGTCGCGCGCTACACCGTCGAAAAGGGCCAGCCTCACCGGCTGGACACACTGGCCGGCGCCCACGCCAGCCGCCTCTTCGACGGCTTCGAGGAAACAAAAAACGGCTGCTCGAAATAATTTTCAGGCCGCCAAAGCCAGTCTGATTTGCGAACTGCGCTGGTTTGCGATGAAATCGAATCATCTGACGCGGAAGTAATCCACTGTGATCGCGAATCCGTTCAGTCAACAGCCGCCAATGGGGCTAATTTCGAGTTCTCACAAATCCCGGACAATTACATTATCATTTCCCGCCAAAAACGGATGTCATCACGCACAAGGCGCCAAGCGCCGAGATGCGGGACCCGCTTCTCCGCTTGATGCAGAATTCCTGGTCGGTCCCGGATAATCCCTTCGGGATTTCCGGGATGACATGGTTATTTCACGTACCATGATGCTTTGAATGCTTTGCCACCGGCTG
>JANWHR010000272.1 GCA_025450355.1 Micropepsaceae bacterium | reverse complement strand
GTCGAGCGGCACGACGGTATCGATCACGGGCTTCATCTCGCCGGATTTGATCAAGTCCATCAGCGCAAAGAGGTCGTCGTCATAATAGCTGTTGGAGCCGATGACCTGCAGCTCGAAGCTCCAGATGTAGCGCAAATCTTCTTTCGGGTCGTAACCCGCGGTGGCCCCACAGACGAGCAGCTTGCCGCCGCGCTTCAAGCAGCGCAGCGACGGCACCCAGGTATCGCCGCCGGTGAAATTCACCACCACGTCCACGCCGCCGTCATAACTCCGGCGCTGCGGCTTGCCGTAGCGCTCGACCGCCCAGCGCGAGAAATCCGTTTCGCTGTAGTCGATCACCTCGTCGGCGCCGATCTCTTTCAGTTTGCGGAGCTTTTCGGGCGAGCTGCCGCAGGCGATCACTTCGGCCCCAAGCTGCTTGGCCAGAATCACGCAGCCGGTGCCCACGCCGCCCGACGCGCCGAGGACCAGCACCCGATCGCCCTTTTTCACGGTTTTATGTGTGACCAGCATCCGGTGCGCCGTGCCATAGGCGACGGGAAGCGAGGCGGCATCCTCGAAGCTGACAGCGTCGGGCATACGGATCAGCTGATCGGCTGCGACGCGGCAATATTCCTCCATCCCGCCGTCCAGCATTTCGCCCATCAGGCCCTTGTCTTTGTTCAGCGGATTGACCAGGACCCGGTCGCCGGTTTTCCAGCCCTCGACGCCGGGCCCGATTTCTGCGATTTCCCCTGCCATATCCAGCCCGATCACCACCGGCAGCGGCACCCTGATGCCGGGCATGCCCTTGACCGTGAACACGTCGTGGTAATTGAAGGACGACGCACGCACGCGCACCACCACATGGGCGGCATCGGCCTGGGGCAGGGGGTGATCGGTCACGAGCTTCAGGTTTTCGAGCCCGCCATGTTGGGACAGAAGCAGTGCACGCATGATTGGCCTTGGTGGTTGGGCGCGGAGGGGTTACTAGCCCGGCTGCCGCGGATTGGCTAGTTACTCCGGTGGAATGGGTGAAAGAGACGCGATGCAGGAGAATTTCAGGGAATTTCTTGGCCGGCTGCGCGATGCGGGCGAGCTGATCGATCTGAAGCAGCCGGTGGACATCCGTCACATCGCGACCCTGGTGGACCAGTCGGACAAGGCGCTGCTGTTCCACAACGTGATCGGTTACGACATGCCGGTGGTGTCGGGCATCATCCGCTCGCGCGAGCGCGCCACCCTGTCGATGGGCTGCCGGAACTATGGCGAAATCGAACAGAAGCTGAAGCACGCGATCGACCACCCCATCGCACCGATGATGGTCAATACTTCGCACAGCCGCGAAGTCATCCAGACCGGCGACGATGTCGATCTCTACCAACTGCCGATTCCCATGTCGTCGATCTACGACGGCGGGCCGATGATCACGGCGGGCGTGGTGATTGCGCGCGATCCACAGCTTGGCTGGAACAGCGGCATCTACCGCTTCATCGTCAAGGAAAAGGCGTTGACCGGAATCGATATCGTCACGCCGAACAACATGCGCCTGTTCGCGCAGCGCGCTTATGAAGCGGGCCGTCCGCTGCCCATTTCCATCAGCATCGGCACGCATCCGCTGGAGATCATGGCTTCGGGTTATCGCGCGCCACTGGGCGTGGATGAAATCCAGATTGCCGGCGGTCTGCGGGGCGCGCCGGTGCAACTGGCGCCGTGCGAAACGATCGATGTGCCGTACATCGCGGATGCCGAAATTGTTCTGGAGGGCGAGATTCTTCCCACCGGCTGGACCTGGCCGGAAGGACGTTTCGGCGAATTCACCCGGCTGATGGGCGGTGTGCACTGGAATCCGCTGGTGAGAATCAGGGCGGTGTCGCGGCGGAAAGATGCGATTTACTACGCCCTGCATATGCCGTGGGAGAACACCTGGCTCGCGGCGCCGACCCGCTATGCCGCCATCCGCCAGGCGCTGCGCACGGCTGGCGTGACGGTGAAGGACATCAACGTCACGCTCGGCGGCTGCGCCTTCTGGCACGCGGTCATTTCCATCAAAAAGCAGCCGGGCGAGGCCAAGAATGCGATTCTGGCGGCGCTCTCGGTGATGGACCTGAAGCATGTGGTAATCGTCGATGACGATATCGACGTGTTCAATCCGATGGATGTGGAATGGGCGATTGCGACCCGCGTGCAGGCGGACCGCGATGTCCTGATCGTCACCAACGCGCGTGGGAAGCCTCTGGACCCCAGCCTGCCGCCAGCGCCGACCGGCGTCGTGCCCACGACGGCGAAGATGGGAATCGACGCCACCATCGGCGAAGGCATCCCGAAAGAGCGCTATGAGCGCATTGCCTATGCCTATGCGGATACGGCGAAGATTGGTGATTACGTCAATGGCAGGGCGGATGAATCCGGCCGGGCGGGCGATGCCATGGCGCTGGCAGATGAGATCCTGCGCGTCATTGACGAAAAGCCGCTGTACTACACGGAGATTGCGGAACGTTTTGCGCAATTCGATTTCCGGACGGTGGCGCGCGCCCTGGGCGATCTGCACGCGACGGAGCGGCTGTGGCAGGACCCCGAAGGCCGGATGTGCCGCCGCGGCTCGCGCTTCGCCGCCAAACCCCCAGGGGCGATTCAATGATCCCAACTCTGTCATCCCGCACAAGCCCTCCGAAGCCTTCGCGAAGGGGGGCGCGATGCGGGACCCACTTCGCCGCGAGTAGCAGGCTGCGGAGTGGGTCCCGGCTCGCGCCGCGTTCCGCGGCTGGCCGGGATGACAGCTAAAAATGCGCGTCACGCTTGGCGGCACGCTCGGATCGGGGAAATCCACCGTCGGCCGGGAATTGGCCCGCCGGGTGAATATTCCCTACATCAGCACCGGCCAGATCTTTCGCGAACTGGGGCAGATTGCCAGCCTCGACGCGCTGCAAACCAATCTCGAAGCCGAGACCAACCGCGCGCTGGACGATGCGGTGGATGGTAAGGTCCGTGTACTGGACAAAACTACGCCGGATTTCGTTATCGATTCGCGCATGGCGTGGTATTTTGTGGACAACGCGCTGCGTGTCTTCCTCACCGTGACCCCGGAAACCGCGGCGCAACGGATCATGGCGGATCGCAGCCGCGCCACCGAACATTATGCATCGGCCGAGGCCGCCCTGGATGCCCTGCGCGCGCGCCGGGACAGCGAAATCAGGCGTTACCGTCGCCTGTACAGTGTCGAGATCGAGGACGCGTCAAATTACGACATGTCCGTTATCACCGACGGCGCCGAAGTGCCGGATGTGGTCGATCTCATCCTTCGCCGCGCGAATGGCGAAACGCAGGAACGTCTCTGGATTCCCAAATCCCGCATCCTGCCTCTGATCCCCGCACCGGGGAATTTCGACCTGCCGCCCCGAATATCGGTGAAGGATGATTTTCGTTTGCCGGTTCTCGTTCGTGCAAATGCCGGATTGTTTTTCGGCAAGCCCGAGGATCTGATTGGGGCTTCGCGCTTTGAATTGAATCTCGTGCCGTTCGAGGAGCGCGCGCCCGATTCCCTGCCGTCGCGCGAGACCATGCGCTCCCTGCTGGCGCAGGTGACCCAACACGATCTGGAGCAGTGGCGGGATCGCTTTGGCATCGGACCTGCCACAACAGCATTCAACGTCAATCTTTAGAAGTCAGATTTGCGGCCCGGTACGCCCGCTTTGGACGCTTCCGATATAAGGACATGAAGATCGGGACCGATTGGGCCATGGCCGGAATTCAGCGGCGGTTGCAGCCAGTCGTCATGCGTTGTGGATCCTGCCGGATTGGGCAGCCGTGTCCGCCAGCCCGATGGCCGATCCGAAGTCAAGCCGTTGGGACAATTCCGGGGATTTTTCATACCCGGATTGTGAAATTGCGGTCAAAGACGAGGAGAAATGATGGCCAGAGCATTTGACGCTGCGGCATTGCCGCAATTCGTCCGAGCGCTCGAATTTGCCTCCCGTAAACACAGCATGCAACGGCGGAAGGATGCGGATGCTTCTCCCTATATCAACCATCCCATCTCGCTGGTTTCCATCCTTGCTGTGGAAGCCGGTATTCACGACCCGGACGTGCTTTGCGCCGCATTGCTGCACGACACAGTCGAGGACACAGACACGACAGGCGTCGAGCTGATCGAACATTTTGGTTCGGCTATTGCGGAGATTGTTCTCGAAGTCACTGACGACAAATCCCTGGAAAAGCAGCAGCGTAAACGGCTGCAGATCGAGCACGCGCATTCGTTGAGTCCTGCGGCCGGACTGGTGAAGCTCGCGGACAAGACCGCCAACCTGCGCGATATGGCCGACAGTCCACCGCGGAACTGGGATTTGCAGCGACGGCGGGACTATTTCGACTGGGCGAAAGAGGTAGTGGACGGCGTTCAGGACGTGCCACCCACGCTGCGCGCGCTTTTTGATGCGGCCTACTCCCGCCGGCCATCTTGAAGGGGCGCTGTAAGATTATTTTACACGCCCACGGAATGATGGGTTGTCGGAATTATCCAGGAAATCGCAATGACTTAGACAACTAAGGCGACAACTGAATGCGCTGTGCGTCGTAATATTGCTTTACGATGACCGTAATAAATACCGCCGCTAAAATAAATACCGTCGCTAACGCGTTGATTGTACTGCGATTTCAAAACTGGCTCGAGTCTTGCTTGCCAGATGATAGGGCGCGGATCGCGTTGGGCAGGGAGAACATAATGAACGCTCGAATTTGGGTGTTTACCGCATCGCTGGCTGTGGCGCCTCTGGTCTCGACAAGTACCGCGTTTGCTGTGCCGTTAATTAGTGGCTGCGCAGACAACGGCGATGGTACGCAGACTTGCAATTTTTACGAAACTGACGCGAACGGCTCGCCGTCTGAAATATCATCGACAGTCTTCAATCAATTTCAGTCGACTACTTCATGGCACTCGGGTTATTCGGCGATTGACGATCCGATCACCGGCACGTTGAGTGACATTATCGTCTGGGTTCCCATCACGCCTGGATCAATTTATGCAGAGTCCGCAATTCTCTATTCTTGTGATGATGGCGCGGCGGCAAGCAATTGTAACACGAGCGGTCTGACTCCTCTTGGCACGGCTTCTGAAGACACGAATGGGGATTTGCTCGGAGCCACCAAACCACGATTCAATAGCGACAATACACAGGTCGCTATTGACACTCTCAACGCGTTCAGTCCGCCGGAGAGCGTCCCGGAACCATTCAGTCTTTCGCTGTTCGGCGCTGGTTTGGCCGGTGCATTCGCATTGCGCCGCCGTCGCAGGTCTGACAAAGCCGTCTAGGCAAAGTCGCAGTTACGAATTGCCGCCTCACCTTCCGGCGGCGTAGCCCTGCATACCACGGGCGTTGGCTGCGGCCTTGCGACGCGTCCCTTCGCGGGTGCAGGCGGTAAGCCGCCCCTCCGACCAGTGCGGACCCACTTCCACAATATGTCCGCGCCGGCGCAATTCCGTCACGGTCGTCGCCGGCACGCGTGCTTCTACGACCAGCACACCGGGCCGCGCGGCGCGCGGCCAGAACGAGTTCGGGAAATGCTCCGAATGCCAGGCCGGCGCATCGATGGCCTGCTGAAGATTGTGTTTCGCGTGGATGTGGCGGAGCAGGAATTGGCAGGTCCACTGGTCCTGCTGGTCGCCGCCAGGCGTGCCCCAGGCGAGGTACGGCTGGCCGTCGCGGAAGGCGAGGCCGGGTGACAGCGTCGTGCGCGGCCGCTTGCCGGGGGCCAGCGCGGCGGGATGATTTTCGTCCAGCCAGAACATCTGTGCGCGGGTGCCGAGGCAAAAGCCAAGCGCAGGGATCTGCGGCGATGATTGCAGCCAGCCGCCGGACGGCGTGGATGAAACCATGTTTCCCCAGCGGTCGATCACGTCGAAATGCACCGTGTCGCCCCGCATCTCACCAAGTTTTCCGACCGTCGGTTCGCCCGCTCCCGCCACCAGTGTGCCATTCGCTGTCCCAACGTGAACGACGCCGCCAAACCCCTCAATCCTGCCCGGCCGCAGTTCATGGCTGGCCTGATCGGTGACCAGTTTGCGGCGCGCGCCATTATATTCATCGGACAGCAGCACCTCGCCGGGAATGGGCACGAAATCCGGATCGCCATAGAAGCTGTCGCGATC